>NZ_JADBUZ010000135.1:0-39611 GCF_020245305.1 Microcystis sp. M20BS1
CCCCTAAATCCCCCTTGATAAGGGGGACTTGAATTGGTTTAGATCCCCCTAAATCCCCCTTGATAAGGGGGACTTGAATTGGTTTGATCCCCCTAAATCCCCCTTGATAAGGGGGACTTGAATTGGTTTGATCCCCCTAAATCCCCCTTGATAAGGGGGACTTGAATTGGTTAGATCCCCCTAAATCCCCCTTGATAAGGGGGACTTGAATTGGTTTATATCCCCCTAAATCCCCCTTGATAAGGGGGACTTGAATTGGTTAGATCCCCCTAAATCCCCCTTGATAAGGGGGACTTGAATTAGTTTAGATACCCCTAAATCCCCCTTGAATTGGTTTATATCCCCCTAAATCCCCCTTGATAAGGGGGACTTGAATTGGGTTAGATCCCCCTAAATCCCCCTTGAATTGGGGGACTTGAATTGGTTTGATCCCCCTAAATCCCCCTTGAATTGGGGGACTTGAATTGGTTTGATCCCCCTAAATCCCCCTTGATAAGGGGGACTTAAGAAGGTTGAAATAGACCCAGGGAACAAATAATCTGAGGTTCTTGGGTGGATTCTTGTGGGTGAACAATACAGAGACGGTCATCTTTATATAAAGATACCAGTAAGTCTGCCAATTGTCGGTCACTGATGCCGGTTCTTAAACCACGATTTAAGCAATCGAGAGCCGACTGTCTGAGGGGATAATGATACAATTGGTCGAGAGCCTTGCATAAATCCTCATGAGCAAACAGATCATCCTTACTATCTTGAGAATACCTTTTTAAGCGCTCATAGGTCTTAAATTTTGCTCCCGTCAATCGTCCCAATTTAGATCCGGAGTTGTTTTCCTCCTCCGCGATTAATTCTGTACCTTTTTGTACTAACTGATGGTGTTGGGGATGGGGGGGAATGGCCGGGGTTTGGGGATGACAGGCAGCGGACCGTAAAATAGTTAATTGGGATTGAGTCACACTATTTCCCTGCTTATCAATCCATGCTAAAGCATCATTCCCCCCGGCAGTTTTTAGATAAACCATGACTCCCTCTGGATGGGTTGCTGTCCCACGATGGCAACGGGTAGAATAAACCACCGGCGGCAGCTCCTCTATGGTATGTTTTAAACTAGGGTCAACTTCGATCGCATTTTTCCAAATTTGATACGCTTCCGAGGTTAAATCCACTTCTTGATCCTCCTCCTCATCGATAACCTCAGATTTTTCATGATACAGATCTAATAAAGTCTGGTTATCCATCTCCTCCTCAAAAAATACCTCATCGGTCCCCACCACGTCCGCATTCTCTCGCAGTCTTTGAGATAGTCTCGTCCGCAGTTTAATAATTCTCTCCACTCCCTCCGCAGGTAAAAAGGAATAACAGAGAATCTGACTTGCTTTTTGACCGATTCTATCTACCCTTCCGGCCCGTTGAATCAGGCGAATAATTGCCCAGGGTAGGTCATAATTAACGATAATGGCACAATCCTGTAAATTTAACCCTTCACTCAAGATATCCGTCGCAACCAAGACTCGTATTTCTTCCCCCACTTGCTGAGAATTACTGCGGGGACTAAAACGATGGACCATTTCCGCAGGATTAGCAGAGTTTCCCGTCACTCCCGCAATCTTATCCACTCCCCGATTTTGCAACTGAGTGACTAAATAACTGACTGTATCGGCAAATTGGCTAAAAATTAACACCTTTTCTCTGGGATGATTCTCCTCTAACAGCTGCCATAACTTCTCTAGCTTTTCGTCGGTCTCCGGCTGCCAGGTCCCACAGGTTTGCAACAATGCTATTAAAGCCAAGGCATCGGATTTTAGGTCTTTTTTCAATGCGGGTTTAAACACCTCGGGGTTAATCCACTGAAAGCGCTTGCGATAATCACCGCTATACTTTTGATACACTTGTTCGGCTCTTTTTTGATACTCTTTTTCTAACCCGGTTATCCCCCCAGTGTCCTCGGTTTCTATACTTTCATCCTCTCCCTGAGTGACTAAATCCTCATCCAGATAACGAGTGTCTAACAAAGCTGGATCCTGACTCCCGATGGGAAGGGGTAAATTCTTGGCCATGGCATGAAGGAAAATATAGTTACGGAGAATATGACGGTCAAGGGATTGCAGGAAAGCATACCCTCCACTCTCCAAACGTTTAAATAAATTCGTCCGACAAAAACCCATTAATCCTTTACCCGCACGGGATAGACTTTTTAAGATGGTTTCTTCCTCTGCTGTCCCTTGGCATCCTTTAATTAGATAATTTCCCAATCCGTAACGGGGTAACTTCAATCCGTTGAGAGTTATCACCACTGCTTCCGAATATAAACGCGCATAAACCGAGTCTTGTAGGTCAAACTTAATTGTCTTTAGTTGTCGTTGGGGAAGATAAACCCTCGACCCATCAGCAAATTTTAGATACCGACGACCCTGTTCGTCTTCTGTAGCATAATTATTTTCGATAAAACCGCGAGTCCGTCTAATCATATAGAGACGCATTAAGTCTCTCCAGTCGTCGGGAGAGTCACTTTTTTCAAAGGCTGCTAGGGACCTAACCGGAGATTGGTATCTGCGGTTAAATTCGATTTCTCCTCCCAGAGATTCTAGTAGTCTTTCGGGACGAATTCCGAGATTAGTATCCTCTTGAATGAATAAACGCAGTTGATTGGACAGGTCAAGATAGTTTTTATTGTAGGGAGTCGCAGTCAAGAGAATACAGCGACTTTCATTGGTGTTAATGTACTCCTGTATCACCCGATAACGTTTACCCTCCCGATTACGCAGGTTATGACTTTCATCGATAATTACTACCCGATAGCGCCGCAGATTGGGTAACTCCTGCATAACCTGACTTAAGGGGATAATTTTCGCTCTTAATTTGTATTTATAGCTGTAATCCTCCCACATAGTCAGGAGATTTTTCGGACAAATAATTAAGATTTCTAAATCGTAGTCTTCCTGCAAAATATATGCTAGAATGGAAGCGATGCGCGTTTTTCCTAACCCCACCACGTCGCCAATTAGTACCCCACCGCGTCTTTGCACATAACGAGCGGCAATTTTAATGGCCGATTTCTGAAAATCTAGTAAGTCTTGGTCAAACTGTCGGGGAATTTTGTATTCCGCTAAACCGGCTCTCGCTTCAAAGGAAAGATGGTAAGCTATTTTTAAATAGATATGATAGGGAGGAATCAGACTTTCCCTGGCCCAACTTTCGTTAATCACCTTGACAATATCCTCGGATATATCCCAACACCAAGCATCAAACCAACGATCATTAAACCACTTTTGTAATTTGGCACAAGCATCGTGGTCAAGGACATCAATATTTAATTCTCCCTGCTGTTGTAATCCCGCAAAAGTTAGATTACTACTACCCAAAAATCCCACCGTTGGGTTATTGACATCCTGTCGATGAATAAGGTATAATTTAGCATGGAGATTATAGCCCAAAAATAAGCGAATTACTAACTTGCCCGATTGAATTTGTTTTCCCAACCGTTGCAAAGCTGCCTGATCTCGATTACTAGGATTCCCCCAAGTTAATTGTTGGCAAAAATCCTGAATAATTTGTTTTCTTAAACGAGCGCAAGTAGCCTTATCTATATCATTTGAGCGCTTCAATAAAGACAGGGATTGCTGTAGTAATTCCTGGGGTGCTTGCTGCATACCAATCAGCAGACGACAACAGGACAAATCACCCCCGAGAAAGTGATCAATATAGGTATCAATGGACTGCCAACCGCGCAAATTAAAATAACCCACGCAAAAATCAGCGCGTTGGGATGCTAATAAACTTTCGCGTAAAATTGGCAATAAATGGGACTCAATATTATCAATAATACGCGGCATATTTTTATAAAAAGATTAAGTTAATATAAGGCTTTTCTAACTGATAACTGATAACTGATAACTGATAACTGATAACTGAATTACTTAATCCAAACAGTTTTAACGTTGACAAATTCGCGAATACCTTCCACACTTAATTCGCGACCAAAACCGGAACGTTTAATCCCCCCAAAGGGTAAACGAGGATCGGATTTAACCATACCGTTAATAAACACACAACCGGCCTCAATTTCGGTAATTAAACGCTCAATTTCTGCGGGGTTATTTGTCCAAGCACTAGAACCCAAACCAAAGGGACTATCATTAGCTAAAGCGATCGCTTCCTCGATATTTTTGACTCGAAATAGTAAAGCCACCGGTCCAAAAAATTCCTCTTTTTCCCCCGGAGAACCAGCAGGAATATCGGTTAAAATCGTCGGTAGATAGAAGTTACCTTTTCCCTCTAAACGTTGACCCCCCACAAGAACTTTACCACCCATAGCGACGGTTTTTTCCACCTGAGCGGCAATTTCCGAGACGATCGATAGCGTGGCCAAAGGACCAATATCAACAGTTTCATCGAGGGGATCACCAACTTTTAAAGCTTGGAATTTAGCCACTAATAACTGTTCAAATTGATCGGCGACAGTTTCCATAACAATAAACCGTTTGGCAGCGATACAAGTCTGACCATTATTTAACAATCTTGCCGTCACTGCCGTAGCCGCTGCCGCCTCGATATCGGCACTATCTAAAACGATAAAAGGATCACTACCTCCCAACTCCAAAACCACCTTTTTGATCTGTTTTCCTGCGGCGGCTGCTAAACTGATCCCCGCCGGTTCACTACCGGTTAAAGTGGCAGCTTTTACCCGTTCATCGTTAATTAAATCACTAACGCGATCGGCCCCGATCAAAAGAGTTTGAAAAGTGCCTTCGGGAAAACCAGCTTCTAATAAAATTCTTTCCACCGCTAAAGCTGATTGGGGGACATTAGAAGCGTGTTTGAGTAGGCCGACATTTCCGGCCATCAAAGCGGGGGCAGCAAAGCGAAATACTTGCCATAAAGGGAAATTCCAGGGCATAACCGCTAAAATTACCCCTAAAGGTTGATAACGGACGAAACTGCGACTAGCATCGGTGGCAATCAACACATCTTCCAGATAACCGGCGGCATTATCGGCATAAAAACGACAAACCAAGGCACATTTGAGGACTTCTGCGATCGCTGATTTGATCGGTTTCCCCATTTCTAGAGTCATGGTTTTAGCCAATAGCACTTGATCCCGTTCCAAAATATCCGCTGCTTGCCGTAACCACTGTCCTCGTTGACTGATGGGGATCTGGCGATACTGCTGAAAAGTTGTCTCAGCTAGGGCCAATTTCGCCGCCAATTCCTCCGAGGTTAGAGGGGTAAAAGTCTTGAGAATTTCGCCAGTGGCAGGGTTAACTGAAGCGATACCCATATCCAATTGTCTCCTATCGAGCACTATATCTCTAGTTTAGTTCTCTGGTTGTACCGCTGCTGACATAATTCGATCGCTAATTGGATCGCCGCTTGCATACTCTGGGCCCTAGCGATGCCAAGGCCGGCGATATCAAAAGCCGTCCCGTGGTCTGGAGAGGTGCGAACAAAAGGTAAACCGATGGTAGTATTAACAGCACAGTCAAAAGCCATTAATTTCACGGGAATTAGACCCTGATCGTGGTATAATGCCAGATATGCGTCGGCGGTTTGCCCTGCACCGCTAAACCAAGCGCGTCCCGGTTCCACCCAAAGGGTATCGGGGGGGACAGGGCCGATTAATTGGGTTTGCGGGTATTTTTGTCCCATTGACTGCAACCAAGGCTGTAACCAGTCCTTTTCTTCCCTTCCCAGTTTTCCCGCTTCGCCACTGTGGGGATTAAGGCCGGATATGGCGATTTTTGGGCGATCGATGCCGAAATCTAGCTTTAAAGACTCGATCAATAGGTCTAGCTTTCGGGTCATCAGATCGGGGTTAAGAGTATCGGGAACTTCTCGCAGGGGGATATGGGTAGTGGCGAGGAGAGTGCGTAAGTTATAGCCAGTGTGAGGGGATTTAGCGACGAATAGCATCCCATAACGGTTAATTCCCGCCATGGTGGCTAAAACCTCCGTTTGACCGGGGAAATCATAACCGGCCAACTGCCAACAGGATTTGGCAATCGGACCGGTGACAATACCATCAAATTCGCCCTTGAGGGTGCGTTTTATGGCTTCTTGCAGGTAAAGAAAGCTAATTTCACCACTATGGGCATCCCCACGCCCGCAAACGATTTTTTCTTGATTGTAGGGCAAATCGATCAGAGAAAAGCGATCGAGAAGATGGGGATCGTGATAGGCTTTTTCGAGAAGCGTTCTTGTCCCGATTAGAGTAATCTGACAAATAGACGAGATTGGGGAATCGGCGATCGCTTTTAACACCACTTCAGGGCCGATTCCGGCGGGATCACCGACGGGGATAACTAGACGGGGAATAAAAGAGGCGGATTCCATAAATTTTGGCCGTCAATATTGCTAATTCTCCCGATTAATCTCATCGTTGACAATTATCAGGAGGGAATAAATCAGTAAACAATCTTCAGTTTACCTAAAATGTCGGATGAATGCCCCCGCTAAATTTTTTGACAAGACATCAACCTTTGCGGGGGATGAAATCCGACCAGGATATTGACTGCGAAGCACGATTTTAATTCTACCATTTGTAGGTAAACTGTGTTATACTTAATTGATCCAGGGTCGAGGATTAATCAATGCTAGTCGTAGAAGCCAAGTTAAAAAACGGGACACCAGAACAATACCAAAGACTTGATGAAGCAATTAGAACATCTCAGTTTGTGCGTAACTCTTGTGTTCGTTATTGGATGGACAATAAGGGAACAACCCGGAATGATCTTCAAAAGCTTTGTGCGGTACTAGCTAACAATAAAGAGACACCATGGGTTAATAAATTAAACTCTCAAGCTCGTCAATCGGCTGCTGATAGAGCCTGGCAATCAATTAATAGGTTTTACCAGAATTGTCATGCTAAGATACCAGGGAAAAAGGGTTTTCCTAGGTTTAAAAAGCATAGCCGTTCGGTTGAGTATAAACTAACGGGTTACAAACTATCTGATGATAGACGTAAAATCAAGTTCACTGATGGTTTTAAAGCAGGAGAATTTGATTTATGGTGTAGTCAAAAGACCTTAGTTTATTATTCAGAACAACAGATTAAACGGGTAAGAGTTGTGAGACGTGCCGATGGTTATTATTGCCAGTTTTTGATTGACGTAGAACGGCAAGAATACCATAAACCAACGGGACAAATAACAGGAATTGACTTAGGGTTAAAGGAATTTTATACCGACGCTCAAGGCAATATAATAGTAGAGAATCCACGTTATTTAAGAAAGTCAGAAAAACGACTAAAAAAAGCACAACGACGATTATCCAAAAAGTTTCGTAAAGGAAGGAAACAGTCTAAAAACTATCACAAGCAACGGGTAAAGGTTGCCAAGCTTCACCTTAAAGTATCAAGACAACGTAAAGACAAAGCAATTAAAGACGCTTTGGCGTTAGTCCAGTCTAATGATTTGGTAGTCTATGAAGCTTTAAAGGTAAGAAACTTAGTCAAAAACCGTAAACTTGCCAAGTCGATTAGTGATGCTTCTTGGTATCAATTCACTGAATGGTTGAATTATTTTGCCAAGATTTATCGGATTGTTTGTGTTGCTGTACCACCGCATTTCACGACTCAAGATTGTTCAGTTTGTGGGACGAGAGTTCAAAAAACCTTAAGCACTAGAACTCATCAATGTCCCAATTGTAAAACAGTCTTAGATAGGGATCATAATGCAGCAATCAACATTCTTAAAAAAGGGTTGCAATATTTGGGAAATCATCTCAACGGTACTGTTGGGCAAACAGAAACTGACCCAAACGCCTTGGGAGAGTCCGACCTCTGGGTTTTCAGTGGAGACATTGAGAATCTAAGTTGTCTCGTTGAACAAGGAATTTCTAACAGCGATGTGGAAAGAATCCCCCGTCACAGCGTAGCTTGACGGTGGGAGTATGTCAATGTAATCTCATGGCGATAGATAGTAACTTTAGGCAAATTAAATTTTTTAACTTTTCTGTTTTCTTATTGCCCAAACTAGCCAGATTGTTGTAAGCTTATGACCCAACTACAACCGGATATATTCGTTAACCACCGTCCCGATACCGATGGAGACGAGGAAGAAGACTACTTCGATTATTTTTATGATGAACCGGGTAGTGAACCAGGGACATTAATTATCGAACCGGATGCCAAACCCTCGCGGATTATTTTAATTGACTACGATGAAGATAACGCCGTTCGCAAGGTGGATATTACTCCCAATGCTTGCGCCCCCTATATTGGCACAAATACCGTGTCTTGGATGGATATTCAAGGGTTAGGGAGTGAGACGGTTTTAAAACAGGTGGGAGAAATTTTTAATCTGCATCCTTTGTTATTAGAAGATGTGGTTAATGTGCCGCAGCGTCCCAAGTTAGAGGACTATAACAATCAATTGTTAGTGATTTCTCAGATGGTGCGACTGAAAGAAGATGAAAGCGGTTTTGATACGGAACAGGTGAGTTTTGTACTAGGAAAACGCTATCTTTTAAGTTTTCAAGAGGAGGAATTACAGGACTGTTTTGAGATAGTCAGAGATCGAATTCGCACTTCCCAGGGACGAGTACGGAAATCGGGGGCGGATTATTTAACCTATTTATTATTAGACACGATTATCGATGGTTATTTTCCCGTGGTAGAACACTACGAAGATCGGATTGAGGCGTTGGAAGATATGATCATTAGTAATCCCGATCGAGATACCATGCAGGAAATCTATGATGTCCGTCGGGAATTATTGGCACTGCGTCGCTTAATTTGGCCGATGCGAAATGTCCTACATTTACTGATGCGTGACCATCATGGTATAGTCAGCGATGAAGTACAAATTTATTTTCGTGATTCCTACGACCACGTCATTCAAATTCTGGAAATTATCGAAGCTTATCGAGAATTAGCGGCGAGTTTGATGGATGTTTATATGTCCACTATGGGCAATAAATTAAACGAAATTATGAAGTTTTTAACCGTAATTTCGACGATTTTTATTCCCTTAACTTTTATCGTTGGTGTCTATGGCATGAACTTCGAGAATATGCCAGAATTAAAAGGAGAATGGAGTTATTTCCTTGTCTGGTTAGTCATGTTAGCCGTAGCGGGGGGCTTAATTTTCTACTTCTGGCGCAAAGGTTGGTTTAAACCAATTTATTCCCTGAAAGAGGAAGCAAAAACTTAGTTAACGAAGGCAGGAGTCAGGAGACTCCGAGACAGGAGACAGGAGATTATTTCTATTTATTCTTCCCACACCCCACACCCCACACCCCGCCCCGACGACAAACTTTTTCAGCCAACCCTAATTATTCCACCACAAATGCGAGGATTTGGCCTTGGCAACTGCCGAAGCGAATCTGTAAACCGGACTCTAGGGGAACTTCTTGGTTATGTACCTGCTTCCAGTGGCCATCTTGGTAGATAAAAGTACCAAAACGGGAGAAATCTTCGAGAAAGTATTGATAGTCTGGATAATCGGCATTTTTACGGCAAATTATCCGACAATGGTTTTTACTAACCCATTTTTCAGTAATCTGTAGATCATTTTCCATGTCCCGTCCTATATTCATGGCACCACCACGGATTGACCATTTTCTTTCGGGACGATCAAGATAGTATAAGAAAGCGGCGGGCATGGTTCCGGAGATATTGGGCATAACCGTCGGTGATTGAGTCTCATCAAGGGTTTGCAGTAATTGCCCGTCGAATTCCGGGTGCATATAGAGAATCGGCAAAGTCCAAGCGGGTTGATTGTACTTGTAGAGGGTTAATAACTGCTGCCTGGCGATACGAACGGCCTGATCGATAGGGACTCTCGGACCGGGAAACAACTTGGACATCTGCGCTTCTTTGTCTTTGAACCCGAGGAGGCTGCGGGTAAAAATTTCGATAAAACTCAAGGCCTCTCGATCAGCGATCGCATCTCGCATGGCCAAAACTGCGGGAACGCCATGGTGAATCAAGACTTCCGCCAGACTGCTGCGGGGAATCATCTCCTGACCCGATTTAGCGGGATAAGCCCCCCAACAGGCATTAAAAACCGCTAAAATAACTTGATTTCTCACCAAAGCTTGGGCTAACTCCGTCCCGTTTAGCTGTTCCCCCGGCCGCAGAAATAGGGAACCGCCATTGGGGGCGGCGATTCCGTGACCAGCGTAGAAAAAAGCTTTATATTTACCCGTATCCAAGGACTTGGTCAGTTCTTCGGCCCCCGGTCGAATTAGGGTATCGACTTTGACTTTCACTCCCCAATTCTGGAGGGAACCACTGCCCCCAGGGGAGATAGACCGGATGAGATTGGCGGCCTCGGATTCCAGTGCCTGGTCGGGATTAGTTTCTCCATCGGTATTAATGGCGGTGAGGTTGAGGGAACTAGCGGCGGTTTTAATCTGTTTTTCGCCGATAACTAAGAGAATATTGAGACTATTACTCGGTTTTATCGGTGGTAGTGGTTCCACATCGCTGGTGGTCCGGCTAAAGAGTATATTCGGATGCAGAGATATAGCCTGTTTACCCGCTTGCTGCATAATTTCCCAGGGCAGCAGAATTAAATAGGGATTGCGACATTCCAAGCGAATTCGCAGGGGCTGATTTTTGCCGAGAGCGATTCCCTGACTTTGGGCGAAACTTTGACCAATTGATGCTTGAAATAACCATTGCCAGAGACTAATACCTAGTTTCTGCATTAATCGACCTCCATAACTGCCGCCTTCTCCCGAAAGAGTCAGTTTAGGTCGGGGATTTCGCTCTAATTGCTCTAACATCGGCAAGGTCGGCATTTTTTCCAGACAGAACATTTCCTGCCATGCCATCCATTCCGTGGTTAGACTCTCGGTCCATTCACAGTCATGATGCACATATCCCCCCGGTAGGGGTGCTTTCGTCACCCAACGGGCGAAATTATTACTCGTGGCTAAACTAGAGATGGCTAAATTTAGACTAGGGATGGCATCATCGGTCATTGTGGTTCTTGAGAAGTCTCTAGAATCTTATTCTAGAGGATTTCTGAACAGCAAGGAAGAGTATTAAGTAGCTGGTTATAATTAAATCAAAAATAGATTTTAGGTTCGATCCCCCCTGCCCCCCTTGATAAGGGGGGTGCCGATAGGCGGGGGGATCTGAAAGTTTTTAATACCTACCTACTTAAGTCACCAATAAACAACAAAGTTCAATAATTTTTGTTTGCAAAGTTGCCAAAGGTTCTGCACCCCGCTTGAGACGATATTCTAATTCCAGAAGTATGGGCAAGGTTGCGAGAAGTTGCTTAGAAGAAAAGGATTGTATCTCTTTGCGAATGAAATATAGTCGCTTGGGATTGGCAATTTCGGCGGCGGCGGCGATATTTTTCTCGTCTTTTTCTCCTTCTTCAATTTTTAATTTTACTATTGCCCAAGTGCGAAATTGACCCCCTAGGGTGGCGGTGATAGCCAAGGGGTTCTCGTTACGATTTAATAATTCATTGACTAATTCGAGGGCCTTGCCTGTCTCCCGTTTTAAAATCGCACTAGCTAACTGTAGGCTGCTTTGATTGCTGGCATTGACTAAGCTTAAAATGTCCTTTTTGTCAATAGTTCCCGCCGAATTATTTTTAAATAAACGCAGTTTTTCTAACTCCATCCACAACAAGCGGCTGTTATTTCCCACTGATTCTGCTAAGAGTTCGATCGCATCGGGGGTTAATTTTACCCCCACTTCTTTGGCAATTTCCCTAACTCTTTGGGCAATTTCCTCGACTTTCCAAGGCGGAATTAGTTCAAATTCTTTAACCTCTGCCTGATTTTGGATAAACTTGCTCGATTTTAAGCGGGAGTCGGGTTTTTTGGCACTGGTTAATAACAGATAGGAATTTTCGGGTAAATTGGGCAAAGTGCGCTGTAATTCCTTGAAAATATCCTCGGAACATTGTTGACAAATAACCGTATCGGCTAACCAAACTAAACGATTTCCCATACCGAAAACTGGAGTCATCGCTTGATTGAGGGCCTCGATAATTGCCTCATTGCGATCACCATTAATTTTATCATAATTGAACTGTATCCAATTGGGATCAAGAAGTTTTGCTTGCAGATTTTTCACCGCTTGGTTGATAGCAAATTCATCTTCTCCCCAATAAAATATTGTCGGCATGAGTTTCTAATTATAGCAGTTAAGTAGGTAGGTGTTAAAAGTTGTCAGACACCCCTCTGATCAAGGGGGGACTAAGGGGGAATCGGCACCCCCCTTATTAAGGGGGGCAGGGGGGATCAGAAGCGAAATTTATCTTCAATTTAATTATAACTACTTACTTATCTTGAGGTGTCACTATTACCCATTTTGCCAGATTTTTACAGTTTTGTCAGCACTACCAATAATTAAATATTTACCATCGGCACTAATTACTAAAAATAACAGTTTGTCTGTGGGTTGATCAAGAGTTGCTAATTTTGCTTTGCTTGTTAAAGACCAAAACTTAATCATTTGATCCGAAAGCTTGTTTAATCTGATCAGCACAAGCAGCAGAGGATAAACCCAGAATTTCCTAATATTAACGCTGGCTATTCATAAACACAGGTAAAGACTATCTGACTCGATAATTTCCCAAATTAATCAAAAAATAGACTCGATCGACCCCAAATAACGCACAATAAAAAAGGAAATGTCAAAGGAGAATCGCAAATGTTGCCCTATATCCTAGCGGTCGTGGTGGGATTAAGTAGTCTCTACCTCCTCACCACCGCTTTTATCGCCCCCGATCGCCACCGTCAAGATGATTTTCTCTGGAGTGCGGTAGGATTATTCTATGCCCTTGTCCTCTGGTTGTGCGCGGGAAGGATTACAGGCGCTATCCTCCTCGGACAAGCTGCCGCGGCCATATTATTTATTGCTTTTGCTTGGCAAACTCTCAAACTCAGACAAGCACTTTTTTATCCCGACAAACCGGTTAAATTATTTACTATTGTCGGTTGGTTAGGCAATCGTCTGGGGAAAGTTACTCCCTCTCAATCCCCTAAAACTAAAGCTAAAGCTGAGAAAGTAGCAGCAAAAGTTAAAGAAACGGTTAAAGAAACGGTTGATCCCGTTGTCGAAACAGCGGCAGCTATCGGGGAACCTATTACAGAATCAGTGACAGAAATTGCGGAAAAAGCTCAAGAAACGGTTGCCCCCGTTGCCGAAAAAGCCGCAGCTATCGGGGAAACTATTACAGAATCAGTGACAGAAATTGGGGAAAAAGCCGAAGAAATTATTGATGATGATGAAACTTTCGATGATTTCGATGATTTCGATGATTTTGATTTGGCAATAGAAGAGATCAACCCTTCCGAAAATGCCCAAGAAATTCCCCCGACTGAACCTGTCGCAACTGTTGAAGTCGAAACTATTGCCGTTAGCGAAACGGTGATTATTGAAGTTACCGAGGAAGACTTGTCTCCAGAAGAAAATATCGAAAAAGATACTCCCCCAGAAACTCGCTCAAAAAGTGAAGAAAATTCCCCCCCAGAGGAAGATTTGCCCCCAGAAAAAACTATCGGAGAAGATACTCCCCCAGAAACTCGATCGCCAAGCGCAGAAAATCCCCCTCCATCGGATTAAAAGTTAAGACTATTGAGCGGGTAGGTTAGGCAATAATTACCCAAGAAATGGTTCTTCGTTACTTGGTATGGTTTGATAGGGGGGCATAAATCGACTAAATCCTTATCTGGCAAGAGACTTAATTGATTAGTTCGTTCTAGATCGAAAACAATTGACAAAAATTGCCAAATGTCTTTCTATATAAGGGTTACATTTATTATAAACCCCGTCCATTGCATAACACAAACCGAAGAACCTAAAAATAAAAAAATAAAAAGGCTGTGATATAACAGTAAAATCACCAAATGGGAACCTAAAAATGATAGTCTTTATCTCGTATCGCAGGGCTGATAGCGACGACATTGTCGGACGGATTTATGACCGACTGGCGGACAGGTTTGGCCGGGAAGCAATTTTTAAGGATGTCGATGCAATCCCACTGGGAACAGATTTCCGACAGGTTATTGACACAGCAGTTGGCAATTGTCAGGTACTATTGGCTGTAATAGGTCGAGACTGGTTGACTGTCACGGAAAGCGACGGCAGCCGCCGCCTTGACAGTCCCAGAGATTATGTCAGACTAGAGATAGAGTCCGCTCTTGAGCGTGGTATCCCTGTCATTCCCCTGCTGGTTAGGGGAGCAACGATGCCGCAAGCAGCAGATTTGCCCCTAGCGATTAGGGATTTAGCCCATCGCAACGGAATTAGTGTTCGTTCTGACCCTGATTTTAAGGGGGATATGGAGCGGTTAATCCGGGCGATCGAGCAGTTGATTCCGAATGCTGAAGTTTTCAACCCATCTCGAAGAGGATCGAACACTGTACCTCTACCAAATTTCAAACAGGATGAGAAAAAGCGTATTCTGAAAGACATTGAAATATATCAGAAGGAATATAATGGTTTGACAGAAGATATAGATATCGTCGTGGCCAATCTAGAAACGGCAGAAACAAATTTAACCAGAAGAAGGCTTAAAGTTCAGATTAGACTGCTAGAAGAAGAGCGACAACCAGTTGAAGATAAACTGAAACAACTTCAAGCGAAACTAGCTGGTCTTGATTAATTCCTTAGATTTAGTTTTTCTTGTTATTTTAGCCATAACTGACTAGTTATTTTAGACAAAAGGTGATAGTCAATGCCAGAAGAACCCAATCAAAATCCAACATCTGAATCTCAGACATCCCAACTAGCTAAGAGTAATTCTGAACCCAATACTTCAGAAGCAGTCCCTCATGCTGAGACAACAACAAGCCAATCAAATACACCTAATAGTCAGGCTACCGAAAATTCCAGTAACTCGAAAAGTTTTTCTGACTCTCAAACAAAGGAAGATAAGGAAGAACCTACAATCCCGAAATCTCCTCCTAATCGGCTCAAGATAGATAAGAAACAGCGAAAAATCTTGATGATAGGTGCTGGAACAGCCAATCAGATACAATCTCCTATAGGGGATATGAAGCCAGAAGATGCTAAAAACAGAAACATAGGCGACATAGGCGATGGGGGATATTCGGAAGAAAACGAGTTTGATTATATTTCTACAGAATGGCTACAAATTAGGCTAGACATAGTTAAAAAAGAGATTGACACCAAAAATGAAGAAGACAACAATTTAACAGACAGCATAGAATATACTGTAAATGAGTTGATGTCAGCATTGGGTCGAGAAAAATTCACCCTCAAAAGGGTCCAACAAAGATATGAAAAAGAGCGCAAAATCTGTAGAGAACTACGCCAGAATCTTGAAAAGCAATTTCAAAAAATTAAAAAAGAGCTAGAAGATCGGGAGCAGAAAAAGCGGAAGGTAAAAGAAGATTCTGAAAGGACACAATCTATTTCAGCTAATTTCTTATTTAAAAGTGATGATAGCATTATCCATACTATACTATATGTTGCTACTTTCTTTCCCGATCTCAGTCCTAATGAATTTCAATCTGTTGTTTCCTCATTTTTGAGTGGACTAACCACCGAAAAGACCAATCAAAAAAAAGTTATTGAGGAAGATAAAACTCGGATAATTGAGACTTCGGAAGAGCAAAGCTTAGTTGATATTTGGGAGAAAAGTTTTTCTCAACCAGATCAATATCTGGAGAAGTGTTATATCAAAGTTCGTCGTCAAGAAAAATCTTCTCTAGTCATTGACTTTTCTTTGCCGTATTTGAGGAGTGAACTAAAAACTTACTTTCGAGAAGAGCAGCCTTTATATGTAGCCGAAAGATTAAAGAAAGTCCCACAGCTACTGTTTGACAATTCTGAAAATGTGGCAGATAGAGCTATAAACTTGTTGGCTGAAGCTGCTGTTGACTATCCTGATGCTTATGAAGCAGAATGGCTTCTGAGAGTCACAGAAGCAGTTGAAAATATCAATGATGAACGTCTTTTTAAACGGTTGTCAAAATTAATTTATCAGATGCAGACTTGGTTAGATCCATCTAAGTCAGAACAGATGATAACCACATTCTTTGATCGTCTATTATTGGCGGAACGGCACTATGCTTTTGGCATTGTTCTCCACTTGATTTTTAGGCATCTCTGCTCCTCTTGGCTATTTAACAGAATTGAGTTATCACAACAGTTACTAGATTGGTTAAAACAAGTGCTAGACAAAAGTGACCAATTAGATGATAATAAGAAACGAGAAAATATAGATAATGTCTATGCTGTATTAGAAACGCTTTTATGGCAAGAAGAAAAAACGTCTAGTTATATTTACGATCTTCTAGAAATTCTTAAGGATTGGCTACCTGAAAAAGGAATTTCCTCCGAAGATTATTCCTCATCTAATCAAGTAGCGCTATTTCTCTTGGCTACTTATTGCGAACAAACATTATTTGCTCTAGAACCTAATGACTATGGCAAATGGCCTTCTCCCTATCCGTTATTTACAAGTCTTTCCCAGGACATTTCCCAGGACATTTCCCAGGACAGTGAGGACAGTAATTCAGCTTGTAGCCTTAAGTTAAACATTTTAGTCAGTTGGCTTTTCCATTCTGATACTGACACTAACTCTAGTAAAAATCGTGAAAGAAATCTTGCTTTTGGGTCTGTACTCACCATTAAAGCTATAGATTGGATTGGTTTTCTTATAGGCGAATGGTTCGCTATTTTATGTGGACAGAGAAACGACAGTAAGAACAGGTCTGCTTCTGCTGATTCTAGTAAAGATACGCCTAAGCCGTCTGAGGCAGCTGCCGATAATTTAATCCGACAGATAATTTTGCTAAGTGAGCCTTCAGAACAAAAAGGACTAAATGAGTGTTGGGCAAATCTGGCAAATGCTTATCTAGATGAAGCTGAAAAGTGTGCTAACTCTGGTGAAGAGTCACTCAAACAAGAATTGGTATTCAGGCGAAAGCTAGTGAAAGATCTAAGAAAGCGTTTTCAAGCCTTACAAAAAGAAACTTTAGCTGTAAAATAAGGAGACTACAATGAACCAGTCACATATCCTAGATAAAGTTATTAAGGAAATCGATAAAGCTGAGGCATCCAGCCAAGCTAAGATCAAAGACTCCAGAAAAAAAATTGTAATTGTTGATAAAACGGCAAAGACAATCATCACCAAAATACCCTTGTTTAGTGGAAAAAACATAATCTATTATTTAGTAGCTAACAATAATGATGCTACAAATATTGCTGAATGCCAAAAAATACTTGTTGAGATAACAGATTTTGCTCAAAATCGAAAACTTGGTATTTGTGCAGCTTATCGTGCTAGTTGCCCTGCTGGTAATGAGGAGAAAGTTGCTCAATCTCTCTGTGGTGATCATTCTCCTGGAAGTGAACTTGACAGGAAAATTCAAGCATGGATCGCTAAACTTACTGATGATCGAGCCGCTGAATTTATCGATGATTATCCGAACACAGTCAACCAGCTACAGAATGATTTAAAGAGAACTGCTCAAGAAGAAGTCGGCTTAAAGATTGATTTCAGACTGTTTCTCGATCAAGATGAACAACAACTTGATGAATTTGGACAAGAAATATTTGTTCGCGTTTCCGATTGGGATGAAGAACTAGAACTTCAGTTTAAAACTAAACTCATTGTTGCCAATCGATTGAAGGCAAAAGCTAATTTAGGCGATGGTTGGGAAATATCACTGATCAAATTGACTAAACAAGAAATTAATAAATATTTGCTTAAAAGTACGACGATCAGCCAATTCTACTATGAATTAAAGGATACGGTAAGAAATGGATTAGTTTCTCATTTAGATGAGATTCTAAATGAGAAAGGTTGGAAGGTAGGATATCTATACCTCGACAGCAAGAAAGTTGCTTTAGGTGCACTTCCCAAAGAGCTAGTAGAAATTCACCATGCGATTAATTGTACCGTTCAAAAATATAGCAAGCCAGTATCTGTTGAAAATACGCTTCAGATGCTCCCTAAAGATGTCAGGCGCTATATATCAGCCCAATCTCCTAATTTACAAGCTTGGGCTAAGAGCAAACTAGAGAAAATTGTTAAAACTGCGTTGCTTGAGAAAAATTATTCGGATATTTTGGAAAGTTTTGAAAAAGAATCTGAAGAAATTAAAAAAGAAATGCTATCTGAAGCGGATGCAATTGGTTATGCGATTAAGCATATTGTTTCTCTTCCCCAAATGGAGCATACTTATCTCAAAGAAAAAATAGAAATAAAGAATGAGAAAGCAGAATTTTCAACTAATCAATCTGGAATAAAAATAAAATTAACTACTACGGTAACAGCAAAATTTGAGAGTTTTACTAAAATTAAGGACGATCTCAATCAAACAGTTAATCAAATCAAAGAATTAATGCGAGAAACAGTTAATAGTACAACTCGAGAGATTTTGCGTACTGTTGATCCAGAGCGATTTTATATGCGTTTCTATGAACCTGCTCCCGGTGAGAAATCGGTTGAGCAAGAACTAAAAAATGCAGTCAAAAAAGCTTTAGAAGAGCGTTTTGGTGCAATAGTTGGCAGTATAGTTCCTATTCCAGAAGAAACAGAAATCGTTGATTATCTACAAAGATTGATGGGGATGATAGGCTTTTTTGAATGTCAAGTACCTTCCTTGACTGGTGGAGATACTGTTAAATTTCAAGGAGATTTCAAAATTATAAGTGTTGAACAAGGAAGTTGGTACACCTTTCAATCTAGATTTCAGTCTAGGCAGAAGTCGCAGTTACAGTTGCGAGAAGAACTTGATGCTTTGAAAAAGCAACATTCAAAATTAATTGGTATGGGGGATCTAGAAGATAATAGAGAAGAAATTGAAGGAATTAATCAAAGAGTTAACGCCATAGAAAATGAGATTTTTGGACTAGATGATATTAAAAAATCTATTGAAAAAAGTATTAATGCTAAATTAGTAACTGTTGATAGCGAACTTCTCATGTATAGAGATATTCAACACTTATCTACTATGGAACGATACATTAACCAGTGGGCAAAAGAAAGCGTTGTTGAGCAACATGGTCTAGATATTAACATACGTCATCTTACCCGTACTCGTACTAAGCAAGAAGAACATTTGTTTAAAACTCAGCAAGAATTAGAAATAGCTAAAATTAATGAAGCTAAGGAACAACTTGAAGCCAGGAACAAGCAGCGTCAGAAGCTACTTGAAATGTCATCAAGAAGGGAGCAAGCTAAATCTGATGAACTTAACAAACTTTATGAGCGCCGGTTAAAAATTATCGCGGATGCAGATCTAGCAGATCCAGATGAACTAAAATCTTTAGACGAACAAATAGAACATTTGGAGGTAGAAATTCTTAATCCTTCTCTAGAAAAAGTTGAAAGTATTCTGGAATTAATGCAACCGAAAAAAGACAAAGAAAGAGGAATTCTACAATTTGAAGAACAGGTGAGATTGACATCTAGTCAAACTAACCTAGATCTCGATTCTAAAAACAAAACAAATCTGCTCAACAATGATGACAAAAAGACAAGTTAATAACATATAAATTAAAACAATGACTGAAATTCAGGTAATTTTTCAAAGTGGAAATACAGAGCGAACCATTGGGGTTTCACCCAATCAAACTATAGGCGACTTTCGTGAAGCCGCACAGATGCTTTTAGGCTTGCCAGAAAAACCTCCTTGTAAAGTTGTCTTAGAAAGGACAGAAGAAACATTGAGAGATAGCTTAACCTTTGGAGATGTAGAAATCAAACAAAATGATAAGATTATACTGATTTCGCCAACGCCGATAATTCCAACAACTTTAATAACTTCACCCCTCAAATCACAAGATACTCCAGAGACAATCTCTAAAGAAATACCTGATTCCCCAATCTCTCCAGACGACAATACACCTATTCCTGAGCCTCCAACTAAAGACGCTAATTCAGGATTAAAAGATTTGCACAAACCGATAATCACTAGCAGCATTATCCTTGGCATATTTGTCTTAGCTGGTTTAGCATTAAGCAAATATCTACCGAGCTTTTCTACTTTGCCGCCACAATCGACACAAACATCATATCCAACACCAGATGTAACACCAAATTTAACTCAGCCTACTCCAGTTCCTACAACTTTTGCCCCTTCAATTCCTCCTATTTCGCCACCTTCTCCAACTTCATTTCCTCCTCCTCGACAACAACCTAGCACCAGCAATAATACTAATGCCACAATTGTAGGACAACCAGGAAAGAAAAATATTCGCAGGGGGCCTGGTTTAGAATATGCACCAAGACATATTGCCTATCCAGGTGATCGCGTTCAAGTTATCGAATCTGCTAGAAATAGCGATAACTTCACTTGGTATCATATTTATTTTCCCCAATCGGGAGCAGATGGATGGATTGCTGGTAATTTACTTGCTGTTGATGGTCAAACTACTTATCCAAGTCAACCGCAAATCCAACCTCCATCTCAACCTCCACCAAAAGCTTCGTCCAGAGGAACCAATGCTACAGTGAGCGGTACTCCAGGAACTAAAAATATGCGTTCTGGTGCTGGAACTGCTTATGGGGTGGTAGGAACTGTTCGTACAGGCGATCGCCTACAAATTTTGGGCAGTAGCTATGATAGAGGGGGTTATCAGTGGTATAAAGTCTATCATCCTCAGTCTGGTACGACAGGCTGGATTGCTGCTCAATTAATTAGCTCTGACTAGCTCTAGTGTAATTTTTCATCTACTACAACTAATATGAAATCTTTTATTTCAGCTTTTCGATATTTTATTATTCCTATAATTGTTGTAATGGGTGTATCGATTTATTTAGGGTTTAAACAGCCTGCTGAACTGCCAACCACTGCGATAGTTTCTACCTCGCCTTCAGTTTCTTCTACTTCTCTAATTTCTCCTGCTCCTATCCCTAAAAATACTCTAACGCCTCCCTTACAGCGACCTTATCCTTTGGCAAATACATCCAAAGCTTTGCCAGTTCCTTCGCCCAAACAGATGGTTACTGGTGCTGATGATATCTATTCACTATCTTCGCCACCTCCCAATCACACTGTACTTTCACCCCCTAACCAAACTGAAATTCCTTTTCATATAAAATACGAAGAAAATGCTAATGATTTAGTGGAAATTGGTATTTTCTACGAACGTAAAGCATATCTAAATCGAGAAGCGGCAGAGATGTTTAAACAGATGCAATTAGCCGCTCAACAAGAGGGAATTGAGATCATTCCTGTTTCTGGCTTTCGCTCAGTTGCCGATCAAAAAAAGCTGTTTGAGCGACAAATTCAACGCCAAGGAAGCAAGAAAGCAGCCTCTAAACTGAGTGCGCCTCCAGGTTTCAGCGAACATCATACAGGCTATGCTCTCGATGTTGGTGACGGTAAAAGTCCTAATACTGTCCTCAAATTGACATTCGACTCTACTGAAGCCTATCGCTGGCTAGAAGTTCAGGCTGCTCAATATGGCTTTGAACTATCATTTCCGAAAAACAATTTTCAAGGTGTTAGTTATGAACCTTGGCACTGGCGTTTTGTCGGTTCAGCAACAGCTCAAGAAATTTTTAGAGTAGCAAAGACACAAAGACAATGATTATACCTAGACTCTCTCGTTGACAAAAGGTCATTAGATAAAATTCTAGCGTTAAAACCAAAAATGTTGGGTTCTTCGTTACTTGGTATGATTCTATATGGAGACATAAATCGACTAAATCCTGATCTGGCAAGAGATTTAATTGATTAGTTCGCTCCAGATCGCAAACAATTGACAAAAATCGCAGTAATGTCTGTTTCTATAAGGGTTTCATCCCTTATAACCCTGTCCGTTGCATAAGACAAACCGAAGAGATCAAGAAATTAACTAATTAATTTAACCTTCACCCCCCACCCAGTCAAACCAAGTTTAAAATGTGAATGGTTTTATTTTCCCGGTACACAGGGATAGATTTTCTCGTTTTTCGGGACGAGTCCTGAGATAATCTTCTAACCAAAGACAACCTCGATCGAGCAATTTTTGTAGATAATTATATTCTGTTTCTAAGGGCCAGCGATGCTTTTGACCATCCCTAGCAATAATCACAATCTCTTGACCATCAGGACTAAAAGTGATCCCATAGACGATATCTTCTTCTATTTTAAACTCCGAGCGCAAATTTCCGTCCCTGTCCCAGCGTCTAGCTGTACCATCCCTTGAAATAGCGGCGATTTTTTCACCATCGGGACTAAAACTAACTCCATAAACGGGAAAAGAATCGGTTTTAATCTCCTTTAAAAGATTGCCCTGTAAATCCCAAATTTTAATCTTTCCCCGAGTAGCGGTAGCAATTTTTTGATGATCGGGAGAAAACACCAAATCATAGATAATATTATCATCGGCTGTCCAAGAATTAATTAATTGAGGCCGATAATTACCTAAATGCCAGTATTGAACTTTTCCCTCGCTTGTTCCCGTGATTATTGCTGTTCCCTCTCCATTAAAAGCAAGACTATAAATCGGTACTTGACTAGCAGTAAATTCTTGAAGCATTGTTCCTTTTTGGCTCCAGATTTGTACTTTTCCATTTCTTCCTGTAATCGCTATCTGATTACTATCGGGATGAAAAGCTATACTATAGATTGAGCGCATTTTTGTGGCAAATTCTCTAATTTTTTTTCCCTGGGAATCGAGTAAAGTAATTTGACCATCTTTGTTAGCAATAGCGATAATATTGCCCTGGGAATTAATGCTAACGCTGGTATTATCGACCCTAGTTTTATTTAAATTGTTCAGCTGCCAAATTTTAGCCGTTTCATCACTCGATCCAGTTACCACCTGTTTTCCATCTTGACTAAATACAGCAGTAAAAACTGATTCTTGATGTCCTCTGAGAGTAGTTATTTCTTCCCCTTGCATTCCCCAAATTTTAGCACTACCGTCACTAGATGCAGTAATTATAAACTCTCCATCAGGACTAAAATTAACACTGTTGACAAAATCTTGATGTCCCCGGAAAGTAGCTATTAAATTTCCCTGTAAATCCCAGATTTTAGCAGTTTTATCGGCCGCTGCTCCGGCAATTTTTTGACCGTCGGGACTAAAATTAACACTATAAAAAGCCTCAATATTTTCTTGACCTAAACTCAAGATAATTTTACCTGATAAATCCCAGATTTTAATCGTACCATCCCGGGAAGCGGTGGCAATTTTTTGACCATCGGGACTAAAACTAGCTGCATCTATCGATCTTTTATGTCCCTTAAATACCTGTAAAGTTTCACCTGATAAATTCCATAATCTAGCGGTTTTATCCCTGGAAGTGGTGACAATTTTTTGACCATCGGGACTAAAACTAACACTATAAACTGATTCTTGATGGTCAGGATAGGTGACTAAATTTTGCCCTTGCAAGTTCCAAATTTTGGCGGTTTTATCTTCGGAAGCGGTGGCGATTTTTTGACCATCGGGACTAAAACTAACACTATAAACTGCTCCCTGATGACCTGTCAAAGTTTGAATATTCTCACCTTTTTGATTCCAAATTTTTACCGTTCCATCTTGAGAAGCAGTGGCAATTTTTTGACGCTCAGGACTAATACTAACACTATAAATAGTTCCCCGGTGTCCTTGCAGTTGGTTTTTTTCTTGAATACGATCTAAAATTTGTTGCAGGGTAATAATTGGACTGGTAGCGGGATATTTACTCAAGGTTTGCCCATCAGTAACGATATTTTTTAAACTATTGACTGCTTGCATCGCCGCAATTAAAGATTCTAATTGTTCAAATTTAAATTGTTGCCAATCACTATCACCCTTGCGCTGTAGTTGAATACCTAATTGAGCGGTTTCTACTTGCTGCCATGCTTGTTTTACCTGAATAAAAGCTAAGAGAGAACCCAAAAGAGAAGCAATTAAAATTACTGAGCCAATTTTAATTCTTTTCGTAGCTTTTTGGTGAGCAATTGCTAGAATTTTATTAGCTTGTCTCTGAGTTTCTAGACTAATTTCTGCCTCTCTTTTATCGAGATTTTGACTAGCAGTTAAAAACTGATAATCAAGATTACTTAAGCTTTTTCCCTGAGACCAATCGAGGGCATTATTTAAAGCTTTTCCGCGTAAAAGCCGCGATTCATCCGTATAATTAGACCGTTGCCATGCGGCGATCGCTTCTGAGTAGGGACGCAATTGCTCTAATTGTTTTTCTACCCAATTGAGATTAAATATTTCTCGATAAATAGGATTATAAACTACTAATTTATTATCCTTTTTTACCACTAACCCCGATAACCTTAATTCCCCTTGTTCTGGACTATCATCGCAGAGGATTGCCCCCTTTTCTAAAATTTGTTGATAGATGCCTAACAAACGACCCGCTTTGTCTTGATTTCTTAACAAGCGATCGGCAATAGTTCGCAGATGCACTGGTTCATCTTGAGATTCCCAATTATTAATAATTCTTTCTTTGATCAGCGTCTCAATATCTAAATTACTTTCCAGCAATAGCTGACAGATTTTCTGGGTTAAAAATGGCTGTCCTCCCGTCCAAAAAATAATTTTTTCTAAGCAGTCGGGTTGATAATTACTTTGACCGGATAATCCCGCAGCTAGAGGAGCAATTTCTGCAAGATTAAATCCCGTTAATTCGATCGCTTGGCCGATATTAAAAGATGTTTGCGTCTTTTCGCGAATTAAATCTGCTGGGGTAGCCACACCGAATAAAGCAAAAGTAATTCTTTCATACTGGGAATTTTCCGCTCTTTGGTTATAACAATAACGAATCAGGGAAAAAAAGTCATCTAGAGAAAACTGTAAACTGAGAATTTTATCAATCTCGTCAATAAAAATATATATTTTCTCTCCCCGACAATAAACTAATAAAACTTCCTCAATAAATTGTCCCAAACGCTGCACGGGGGGTAAATCCTCTCGCTCGCGCAACCAGGATTTAAGATTAATTTTTCCCGTCAGATTAAATCCTAAAAACAAACGGGTGATCACGCCGTTATACCATTGGGATAAATTATCATTGCTACCAATACTGGTTATATCTACGGACGCGCAATCCCTGCCCAATTGCTGTAAAATATGAGTTACTCGTACCCTTAAACTGGATTTGCCCATCTGACGACAGTTAAAAACGTAGCAAAATTGACCATTTTTCAACGCCGTTAACAGTTCTTGATCGGCATTTCTCTCGATATAGGTAGGATGGTTATAAGCAAGACTACCCCCGACACGATATTGATAATTCATGATTCTTAAACAAAATTATTTCAATGTCACCAAAAGAAATAAAATAGACAATTGTGATTTAGATATCTATAATGCAAGGATAATCGCTATTGACAACCTATCCTCAAGGCAATTATGAAGAAAACTTTTTTCACCTCCATCGCCGTTAGTGCCACCCTCGTCAGTGGTATTGTTTTAGGTACTCTTGATGCCGGCAGCGCTTCCGCTTGTGCTTTCGCTAAAGGTAAAAGCATTTTTGGCAGCAATACCACCTTCCATGTGGATCCTAACAAACTTATTTTAGGGGTTGCCGCCGCTACAGGAGCAATCACCCTAGCTGGTGTTTTAAGCTACCGTCGTTTTCACTCTGCGCAGCCTCCTGAAGATACCACCGCTAACCTGCCGGCGGTATTTCCTATCCCCATTCCCCCCGCAGCTTTAAACGCGGCAGTGGAAGTGGAAGAAGCGGCAGAAACCAGCAAAATCTCCTAAAAATCCGCTAGATTTCCTCAAAAAAGGTGTTGTCATCCCCGCAGCTTTCCCGCTAGGCAACACCTTTTTCTGGCTAATTGTGTCCCAGTTATCAGAATTTCCAGCCATTTTTAAGTTATGTTAAAAGGTGCAACCCTACCACCAGAGGTAAAGATGGGCAACTCCACCACATTTTCCGACACCCCACTTCACAAAGATCATCACACTTGGGAGCATTTAAAACAAGCCATCGCCGCCAGTTCCGGTTTTCGGCGTTGGCAGCAAGAACAACTAGAATCAGGTAAAAATAGAGACGATGCTGATGCTCGCATTTGTTCCTATCTACGCGAAACTTTAGAAACTTTAGCCTACTAGATTGATGCTCCCCAGCTATGACGGCATGGGGACTTTTTTTGTCCGTTTAAGCTAATTTGCAGGCCTTATTTTCTGCGAGCTTCGTAACCCAATAACCAGACAAAAGCGACAATTAAAGGCAGGAAATAATAAATAGCTCGATAGGCGATTAAAGAACCGAAAAGCTCGGCATTAGATACATATTCGGGGCGTAATCTCAGCATGATAAACTCAAAAACACCTATTCCCCCCGGCACATTGCTTAATACCCCTGCTGTCATGGCAAATACGTAGAGACCGAAAAATCCTAAAAACGAAGTATTATGGTTGTCTGGGAGTAGAAGATATAGAACTCTAGCGGCTAATATCCAATCAATAAAAGTCAACAAAATCAAAGCCAAGGAAAGAGTCCAAGAGGGTAAATAGATATTTTCTTTGCCGATTTTTATCGGTTTTTTATAAGTGAGAGTCAAGAAAAAATAGCCCGTAACTAGCAATAAAAAAATTACTCCTAAAGGTTTAGTAGTTAAAAAAGGTAATTTTAAAAGTTGAGGAATCCGTTGGGGATCAACGAGGAAACTTACACCACCAATCCCTAACATTCCTAACCAAAAGCTTAAATGGGTAAAAGTGATGACTTTGGCAATATCCACCACCCCCACCCCCGCAGGAGTATAGAAACGATAACGGATCGCGGTCCCAGAAAATAAGGTTAAACCAATGGTATTACCAAGGGCATAACTGATAAAAGCAGTACGGATAATAGTGCCTAAAGCTAAGGGATGATTGATATAATAAAAACCTAGGCGATCATAACCCGTCATCGACAAATAACCCAAAGCCATCCAAAAAACAGCTTCTAGCTTACGACTTGTGGTAATATGATCCAAACTAGCCAAGAGTTGGGCAAAAGTGTAGTGTTTAAATTCTTGACTAATTGCCCAGACCGCTAGAATAAACAAACTCAAGGACAGGATAATCGGAGCAAAACGCAGGATTTTTTTATACATCTTATTTTTTACTAATTAAAATGAGAAAATCAAAGCTAGATTTAGCTAACCGTTTAAATCAATCCCGAAAAAGGAAATATAATAAATTCTTGACTTCCTCCTTATATTTAACAACTATTCTGGTTTTATGTTATCTAGTTTATCTCAATCTTCCTTGGTCTTTCCATCTTTTTGTGCGTTGGGCGACTAAAGGGGGTGATTTAGACAAAATTCCTGCCAAATTTTATGCAGAACTTAATCAATTATGTTTGAGGGCAGATAGTAGGGGCGAAGTAAGAACGAGAAACTATACAGAATATACAGAAATTGCCGAATCTCTTGGTACATTTAGATGTACTTTAGTTAATGGTGGTCAAGAGTGGTTAATAGAAGATTATAAATCTTTTAGTTCTGCCGATGAAGCGATTTTAGGCACTCAGTTGGCGGTTTTTATCACCGAGATTTTGGGAACAGGTTATAGTTATAGAATTCGCGCTCGTATTCCCAGATACTAACGAGCAAATAACTCCTGAAAAAAAACCTTAAACCTAGGGATGGGTTCTGCACCCATCCTTAGAAAAAATTAGTTTTCCGATAGGGGTTTGGATCGGGAAGGCCGAGGGATAGGGGATTGTCCGGGGGCAAAAGGTCGCTTTTCTCCTTCCCCTTCCGGTCGAGAATATCTATCGGCCGAGGGATGACGATTTTTATCAAAAGGCTTTTTAAAACCTCCCTTACCCATCGGTTTTTTCTTACTGGCAAAACCGAGGTCTAAACCTTCCAAAATGATTAAGGCATCTCCTTTCAGTTGTACCTGAAAATCCCAAAAACGACCGATCGGTTTACCTGGTAAAGTGCCGCGCAATTTTAGTTTAAAAAACTTGGGTTTGTCCGCTTCAGTTTTGGGCATCTGTCGGATTTTGACCACTACCGCTTGATTTTCCCGTTCAGTAAAGATGACTTCGCCTCGAATCGAAAAATAACCCGGGGTAGAAGCGGGTAGAGGCTCTATCTCCTGATCATCCTCTTTTTTCAGGGTTTCTGGTTCCCAAACACCGACAATCTGAACATGAAGGGCATCATTTTCCTGACGGGTGCGGGGATAAACTACCCAAAGATGGGGTTTTTCCAGATCGAGATGATTTTTAACCAAACTGATCACCCGACCGAGAATCACAGAATCGATCAGAGTACCATCGGCAGTTAAAATATTGCCTTTAGTTAATTGTTCCTCCGATCGCTGATAATGGCCATAGACGAGACCGATCGCCCGATACTGCCGCAGATGACTGGGAGGGGGGATCGGTTGTTGACGTTTGACTTCTTCGGGGGTGGCTGACTCTACGGCTGAGTCAGCCTCAGTATGGGGGGACTCAAGGGGGACTTCCTGAAATTCCACTTCAGGAGTCGGGGGGGTTTTCGGTGATTCGGTAAACCGATTCCCAGGACGATTCATATCACACTCCTAGCGGCGGAGACACATAGTAAATTAGTAATCAAGCAAGTCAAAAGCGCGACCTGGGGGGTTGCAATAACCCTCTAGGGCGACTCTACTGGCATCTAGTATATTAAGAACCATGATCTTCTGACTGTCAACCTTATCAAAACCCTTTTGAGTCTTGACTGTCTGCCCATTGTACTCAATAAAGAGCGGCGAATTCGATCGATCCCCTCATCAAATCTCCAGATTTCCATAACATTTTCCTGTCTGTCCCCTCCCACCCCAGTCTATGAAAGCCTCTCTCTCTAACCGTCGTTGGCTGTCCATCGGTCTCATCCTGATGTTATTTGCCTTGCTGTCTTTCTCAATCATGCCGCTATTGACTTCTATTCTCCAGAGTCAGCACTCCTCGGGCCAGAGTCATCTGTCCGCAGTGAAACAAGAGGAATTAGCCAGTCAAGCACTGGGTTATCAGATGGTTTTAGAGCGTGAACTCGATAATCAGACGGCTTTGCGGGGATTATTAGATATTCGCCTACAGCAGGGCGATTTAAAGCAAGCGATCGAACCTTTAGAAAAATTAGCGCAACTTAACCCCCAACAATCCGATTATCTACTACTTTTAGCGGAAGCAAAACAGCAAATAGAGGACTATGCAGGAGCCACAGCCAGTTATCGCAGTCTTTTGGCCTCCCATCCCCAAAATCTACGGGCCTTAACTGGATTAACTAATTTGTTTCTCAGCCAAAACCGCCATACCGAGGCGATTAGTCTAGTCAAAGACACGATTGATCGTGCTTTAAAAGCCGCTGCCGATCCCAATAATCCCGCTAGTTTAATCGATATCGTTTCCGTTCAGTTACTTTTAGGCAAAATCTATTTCGAGCAGCAAAATTATCCGGAAGCTTTAAACACCTATAAACAAGCTCAACAGATGGATGTTAACGATTTCCGACCGATTTTAGCGACGGCGATCGTACTAAAAGAACAGGGCAAAAATCAAGAGGCTCAACCCCTCTTTCAAGAGGCTCTCAGTCGCGCTCCTTTTGCCTACAGAGAGGAGATTCAGTCCCTAATCAGGAGTCAGGAGATAGGAGTCAGGAGATAGGAGATAGGAGATAGGAGATAGGAGATTATTTTATTTATTCTCCCCACACCCCACACCCCACACCCCACACCCCATACCCCACACCCCACTTCCCATAGTTTTGTAACGGCAATTTTTGCTAAAAATCAATAAATGTAAACTTTAATCACAAGCTCGATCGAGTCCCGACAAAGGTGTTATATTAAAAACATAAAGGCACAAGGGAAGCGACTCAACTTCCTTTCAGGCAAAAAGACCTAGAGCCTGTGCCACCTGCTCTAGCTCAACGCAACAGCTAAATCGGACGCAGATTCTCAAGGTTTGTAAAGTAAAGTATGGTTTCGCCTCTGTTGCTCGATATAGGACAGATGGGGTGAGCCGTAATCAGCACCTGAGTCGGTAAACTGAGAAATCTTGATAGTTGACAGATAGACTGTTGTGGTTTCCGTAAACCTCTATTATGTTGAGTCCGTTAATTTTTTAGGAGTCCATATCGTTTGTACAAGATAAAGCCCGCCTCCCTAGGCGGGCCTATTGTGTTTTTAGAAAACCGCCACGAGATATTCCTGTAACTGCAATTGATAACCTGCCTGTCGCTGACAGGGATAATCAAGGGAAAACTCAGGTAAAGCTAATAGAGAACTTTTTTGACAACTAACTAAAGCCACATCGAAACGACAGGTTAAATCGGACCATTGGGGATAAAAGGAGAGAAATATCTGAGCAGCTTCGTAAATTCTCCCCTGTTTACGGTCATCGATTGCTAATTTGCCCCCTAAATCCCAATTGCCGGCGCTGCGGGTTTTCACCTCGACAAAAGCGAGAATCGCCTGAGATTTAGATAAGACGATTAAATCGATTTCACCGCCGCCACTACGCCAACGACGCTGGAGGATATGCCATTGCTGTAATTGCAACCAATCCGCCACCAAATTTTCGCCCAATTCCCCCACGGTTGTCATATTCAGTAAACAGTTATCAGTGAACAGGGAACAGTTATCAGTGAACAGGGAACAATATTGATTTATTGTCCTGTCTTCTGACTCTGAACTCCTGACTACTGGCTACTGTCTCCTGTCTCCTAACCAAGCAGGACAATTTTCGATTTTTACAAGAGGTTTATTACAAAAGTCCTTCTAGACGACGACGGATGCTGTCTAACTCCGCATCGGGAATCTCGGAAAACTCCTCCTCGGCGGGGGGGACTTCCTCTTTTTGCCAATCCAACTCCTCGGCATTGCTTTCGGGGGGAATTACCAACATACCCGCTTCAATCATTTCCGCTTGATAGCCAGCGCTGCGACAAAATTCTGCCACTTCCTCCGAATCAATTTTCTCTACCGTGGGAGTCGGAAAATCCTGGGCCTCTAACAACAGCGCATAACGGGTGGCATCATCTTCCGATTCAAACATCAACACCTTATTGATAGCTCCCATTTGAATGGTGTGGATACCTTCGTTTTCTGTGCCTGCGTTAAAAAGTAGTACAAATACACGCATAATTACTATTAGCGATCGATAAGCAGTGGTCGTCTATGCTCATTTTACCCCCCTTCTCGATCGCTAATCCCCAGCAATTTTAGTTTCTTGTCAACCACTTTTGACCGTTAAGCCGTTGCAGGGTGTAAAACAACAGTAAATCAAGACTAACTTTCCTTTCATCGATCATAAATGATTCAAGTGTACTAGGTTTAGCACCGCCCTCAGCTTGAGAAAAAGCTTTTTTGCCATTGATGTCTTCTTCTAAAAAATAAATGCTAAATTGACGCATTCCCCCGAGCCAATTGCCAGTTAACTGCCAACAGGGAGAGCTAGAAAAGCCCTGCACGGGAATTTTATCCTGTTTAAAGGACAGCTTTATATCAGTTATACCCAGCTTTTGCAAGGCGGCAGCCAATGCGGGCTGAAAATGCTGCTCGATAAATTCAGCAAAGGGTTTTTCCTCAACGGTAGGCTCCTTGGGTTTTTTAGCAGCCGCAGGTTGAGCCGGTTTTGCTGCTTCTGCTGCCGGAGTTGCTGGGGTGGTGGTTTCTTCTGCCATAGGAATTAATCTGGAATGGGTAGGTAGCTACAATTATATTTTCTCCCGGGTTATCAGTTATCAGTTTTTTTAGCTAAGTAGTGTAGTTGGGTGCTAAAAACTATCATATCCCCCCGCCTAAGCTGTATTGAATTTAAACTGCGTATTGGAAATTTTAGTACAAATGCTCAAACTAATTCTCCCGTTAACGCTTATATTCAGCAATATTACTGATTTTTTGGTATTCTTCCTCCGAGTATAAATCCGCCGGAGAAGCAAGGCGATCAAGAAAGAGGATTCCCTCCAGATGATCGTATTCGTGTTGAAAGATGCGTGCGACAAAATCCCTGAAAACTTGACGGATTTCCCGACCATTGCGACCAGAATAGGACACCTCAATCCACTGATGACGGGGGACAAAACCGCGCCAATTGGGGACACTGAGACAACCTTCCCAACCCTTGACCATTTCCTCGCTCACCTGCAAAATACGCGGATTAATCATGGCAGTGGGTGACATGATCGGAGCGTCGGGATAACGAGGATTGGGACCAGAAGCAACGATAAACAGACGCAGAGACCGAGCAACTTGGGGCGCGGCGATTCCCACCCCGTGGGCAGCTTGCACCGTGGTAATCAGGGAATCGATCAAATTTTGACAGTCAGAATCGAGAAGATTATCGATCTCCGGTGCTTTTTGCTGTAGAATTGGGTTTCCTAATTGGGTGATTGTTAAAACTTGTGTCATCTGTATAAGGATTAATTGTTTCGCTCTGAAAATCATTTTATCGTCAACGGCAAAATCTCGCTAAACTGATAAGGTTTCCCCGCAGCAGCACTAGAGCAACTTTGTTAATCAAAATTAACCGTGGATAGCAGCACCCAACAACTTTGGCATAATCTCCTAGAGCGTCTAAAATTACTATTAACCCGTCCCGCTTTTGAGACTTGGTTTCAAACGGCAACGGTTAAAGAATGGCAAAACGATCGCTTAGTAATTCAGGCTGCCAATCCCTTTATTCTTAACCATCTTCAGAAAAATTATCTGTCAACAATTGCCGAAGTAGTGGAGGATATCGTCGGTTATCCCGTCGAGATTCAACTAACGGCACAACAGGGCGATTTGATCGCTATTTTCCAGCCTAACAGTAGCTTAGAATCAGAATTACCGCCCAGTAATCAACTTAACCCTAAATATAATTTTTCCCGTTTTGTTGTCGGTCCAACTAACCGCATGGCCCACGCGGCCGCTTTAGCGGTGGCGGAATTACCCGGACGCGAATTTAACCCGCTTTTTCTCTGTGGTGGTGTGGGATTAGGTAAAACTCATTTAATGCAGGCCATCGGTCATTATCGTCTGGAATTATATCCCCAATCCAAGGTTTTTTATGTATCGACGGAACAATTCACGAATGATTTAATCACCGCTATCCGTCAAGATAGTATGGAAAGTTTTCGTAATCATTATCGTCATGCTGACATATTATTAGTGGATGATCTGCAATTTATTGAAGGAAAAGAATACACTCAAGAAGAATTTTTTCATACCTTTAATACCCTGCACGAAGCGGGAAAACAGGTAGTTTTAGCCTCCGATCGCCTCCCCAAACAGATTCCCAGTTTACAGGATCGTTTAATTTCTCGCTTTTCTATGGGATTAGTGGCCGATATCCAAGCACCAGATATCGAGACTCGTATGGCAATTTTACAAAAAAAGGCCGAGTACGAAAATCTGCGTCTCCCAAGAGAAGTTATCGAATATATTGCCGTTAATTATACTTCTAATATTCGCGAATTAGAGGGGGCATTAATCCGGGCTACTACTTATATTTCTATCTCCGGATTGCCGATGACGGTAAAAAATATCGCGCCAGTTTTAAATCCACCAATGGCCAAAATTGCCACTTCTCCTGAGATTATTATGGCGGTAGTAGCGGAAAAATTTCAACTCTCGATCGCTGATCTAAAGGGAAATTCCCGCCGACGAGAAATTAGTTTTGCTCGACAGATTGGGATGTATTTGATGCGTCAACACACGGATTTAAGTTTACCGCGCATTGGCGAAGAATTTGGCGGCAAAGATCACACCACCGTTATTTATAGCTGTGATAAAATCAACCTTTCCCAACATCAAGATCGACAATTACAAGAAATCTTAGCCCAACTAATCGAGCGAATTAACTCCCTCAGTCGCAATCAGTAGTCGGGGCGAATTATGAATTATGAATTGGGGAGATGGGGTTTTTCAGTAAACAGTAATCAGTGAACTGAAAACTCACATCTGATAACTGATAACTGATAACTGATAACTGAGATTAACTACAGGGGAATAAACTGGCAATTGTAGCGAGGAGACGAGAGGTCATGGGTAAACTATCGATCACCATAGCTGTACATAATAACATCATGTAAAGAATGGAATATTTAAACAGCGATCGAGCCATGTCTCGATCAAAAGGATTCTGTTTTAATTGCCAAGCTTTTTTCAGGAAAACAAACCCTAAAACCAAAGCCGCTAGACCATAAACCACACCACAGGCAGCCAAGGGATAAATCAGGAGGAAAGTGAAAGGAACGACGATTAAAGTATAGAGCCAAATCTGTTCGCTAGTGGCTTCTTCCCCTTTAACTACGGGCATCATCGGGATATCCACTTCTGCATAATCATCCTTGATCATTAAAGCTAAAGCCCAAAAATGGGGAGGAGTCCAAAGAAAAATAATGGCGAATAAAATCCAGGGAATCCAACCGAGATCGCCCGTTACTGCCGCCCAACCGACGAGGGGAGGAATCGAGCCAGCCGCGCCACCGATAACAATATTTTGGATACTATGACGCTTGAGCAGATGGGTATAAATCAGCATATAAAATGCGATACCGGTCATTGCTAAAAATCCGCTCAAAGTATTGACAAAAAAGACAAAAAGTGCTAGGGAAAGGGAGGCTAAAACCAGGGCAAAAATGAGGGCGTGGAGGGGTTGTACGCGACCGGAGGGGATCGGACGGGCGCGAGTACGAAGCATGGTGTGATCGATGTCGCGATCATAGATGCAGTTTAAGGTTTGAGCGGCGGCGGCGGCGAGAGTGCCACCGAGGAGAGTAAGAAAGAGTAAGAGGGGGGAAACCTGACCTTTAGAGGCGATTTCCATGGCAGCGGCCGTGGTAATCAGCAGTAGAGGAATAATTCGCGGTTTAGTGAGTTGATAATAACTTTTAGCGACTTGTAAAAAATTATCGTGGTGGCGAAGGGCTTGAGTTCCAGTCATCGTGATTAAATCCTTAGAGATGGCTTATAGACGCGAAAGAACGATCGCGAAGGGCAAAAGTGGTAAAAGCGACGAGGGTTCCCACCAATAGCGCACCGATGCTGTGGTGGGTAATGGTTAAGGGTTCCACCTGGAGATGTAGTTTCAGGGTGGCAACGCCTAAAAACACCTGTAGGGCGACTAATCCCCCGGCGCTAAAAGCTAGTTTTTTGAGGAGAGGATGGATAGCGGCAGCTCGCCAAGCGAAGAAAACTAGGGTTAACACCGAGATAGTGGCGGGAAAAACCCCGATAATGTGGCTATTCATCACCGTGCAGAGTTGGGAAACCGTTAAACACTGATGGGCTGCCCAACGGGAACCGACGAGACCGCCGAGGAGACATTGCAGATAAACTAGACTGGTGGCGACCATTCCCATCCCGGTTAGTTTTCCGACCGTACCTGTGCCACGGTAGGGAGTCAGACCGATAGCAATGACGATTAGGGTGGCAAAAAAGAGCAAAGCTGTGGCTAAATGGGCGGTTACGATGTCAAATCGCAGTAATTGGGTGACGGTTAATCCTCCCAGGACTCCTTGCAGCAGAATTAAAGCCAAGGCGGCGATCGCAGATGGCCACAGCCAAGGGGGAAGATGGCGACGATACCACCAAGACAGACCGACGAGAGCGATCGTACTAAACCCGATCAAAGAGGCATCGAGACGATGAAACCACTCCAGAAATACCTGTAGATTCATCTGCTGACTGGGAATCCATTGACCGTAACAGAGGGGCCAATCGGGACAAGCTAAACCGGCGTTCATAACTCTGGTGGCAGCGCCCACCACCATGAGGGCGAAAGTAGCGATCGCAATTTTCCAAACTAAGCGGCGCATCCACACCTGAATATGGCCGGTTTCTCTTAGGGGTGTCGGGTTAAAAACAGATTCGGTCATCGGTTTGCCTGTTCTCAAGGAGTCTGTCATCAAAGATCCTGGCTTGGTTTGCCAGTCAGTTATCACTGTGAATGAGTTTTTTTACGACTGGTAAAACCTTTTAGATATTCTTTAGATTTCTGGCCATTTCCGTTACATTTGTTTACATAAACTCAGAATAAAACATAAAAATTAGTTATTTTAAATACTTTCCCCGAAAACGATCCCAAAGAAAAGATAAAATTCTCAGAAGATGCTGGTTAAATTTCCCATCTATAGGGGAATCATGTTTTAGCCTTGAATAAGTAGCCACTATTAAAAATATTGAAAAGACCGTGAAAATTCCCAGCAGTATCCTGACGCTCGTACTCGGGATCACCTTAACCTTAATTAGTCTCTGGTATGGCCAAAATCATGGCTTAATGCCTGTGGCCGCTTCTGAAGATGCTCAGGAGATAGATAATATCTTTAATCTGATGATGACCATCGCCACGGGACTATTTTTAATAGTTGAAGGCGTGATTATCTATATAGTGATTCGCTTTCGCCGTAAACCGGGGGATCAAACCGACGGGCCGGCAGTGGAGGGCAATGTCCCCCTAGAAATCTTCTGGACAGCCATCCCGACGGTAATCGTTTTTATCCTTGCCGTCTATAGCTTCGAGATTTATAACAATATCGGCGGTCTCGATCCCTTGATTTCCAAGGGTGGCAAAGGAGAAATCGCCCACCACGGTCATCACCACGGCACGATGATGGCCATGGGCGGCGATCGCAGAGTAGCCCTAGGTATCGGCAATTCCTACGATGGTGAAGGAGTTCCCCCCCTAGTGGTCAATGTTAAAGGTATTCAATACGCTTGGATCTTCACCTATCCCGAAACCGGCATTGTTTCCGGAGAACTGCACGCTCCCGTCAATCGTCCCGTGCAACTGAATATGGAAGCAGGGGATGTGATCCATGCTTTCTGGGTTCCCCAATTGCGTCTAAAACAGGACGTTATCCCCGGACAGGAAACGGTGTTATCGTTCACATCCAACCAAATTGGTCAATATCCGATCATTTGTGCGGAACTTTGCGGGGCCTATCACGGCGGCATGAAATCTAGCTTTGTGGTTCACTCCCAAGCCGATTACGACCAATGGGTGCAGGATAACACAATCGCCGAAGTTGACAGCGATCGAACTGTAGCTATGACCGCTAAAGATCGCTCTGATAGTCAATATTTGACCCCCTACACCGAAGAAATGGGCATAAACGGTGAAATCCTCGCCCAAGTTGCCCATCAGCAGCAAATGTAATTTTTCTTGTCATCTAAAATCTTGGCCTTATGACAGCATCAACGGAAATAACCACCCCAGCAACCGTTCCCGAGGTGATCCATCACCGCAAGTGGACCGATTACTTTACTTTCTGCACCGATCATAAAGTCATCGGGATTCAATATCTGGTGACTGCCTTTCTTTTCTTCTTTATTGGCGGTGCTTTCGCGGAAGTGCTGCGGACAGAATTAGCCACTCCCGACCCCGATTTTGTCTCCCCAGAACTATATAACCAATTCATGACCATGCACGGAACGATCATGATCTTTCTTTGGATCGTTCCAGTTGGGGCAGGTTTTGCCAATTATCTCATTCCCCTGATGATTGGGGCCGAAGATATGGCTTTTCCTCGTCTTAACGCTGTGGCTTTCTGGCTTAATCCCCCCGGCGGGCTGCTATTATTATCCAGTTTCTTTGTCGGCGCACCCCAGTCCGGTTGGACTTCCTACCCACCTTTGAGCTTAATTAGCGGCAAATGGGGGGAAGAATTGTGGATTTTGAGCCTTTTATTGATCGGGACTTCTTCGATTTTAGGCTCGATTAATTTCATCACCACGATCCTGAAAATGCGGATTCCTGAGATGGATTTGTACAGTATGCCGCTATTTTGTTGGGCAATGCTGGCCACCTCGACTCTGGTACTGCTTTCCACTCCCGTTCTCGCTTCTGCTCTCGTTCTCTTGTCCTTTGATTTAATCGCCGGCACGAGCTTTTTTAACCCTGCTGGCGGCGGCGATCCGGTGGTTTATCAGCATATGTTCTGGTTTTACTCCCATCCTGCTGTTTATATCATGATTTTGCCCTTTTTCGGCACTATATCGGAGATATTACCGGTTCATGCGCGTAAACCGATTTTTGGTTATCGAGCGATCGCCTATTCCAGTCTCACCATCTGTTTCTTGGGTTTAATCGTCTGGGCCCACCATATGTTCACCAGCGGCACCCCCGGCTGGTTACGGATGTTTTTCATGGCGGCAACTATGTTAATCGCCGTTCCCACCGGCATTAAAATCTTTAGTTGGTGTGCCACTCTTTGGGGGGGTAAACTTAGTCTCAATACGTCTTTATTATTTGGGATCGGTTTCCTGTCTTCCTTCCTCATCGGTGGTTTGACTGGGATTATGTTGGCTTCTGTTCCCTTCGATATCCACGTCCACGATACCTATTTTGTCGTCGGTCACTTCCATTATGTACTATTTGGTGGTACGGCAATGGCCCTGTTTGCTGCCGTTTACCATTGGTTCCCGAAAATGACCGGACGGATGTATAACGAGACTCTCGGTCGTATCCACTTTGTTCTCAGTTTTATCGGTTTGAATTTAACTTTCATGCCGATGCACGAATTGGGATTATTGGGTATGAACCGTCGTATTGCCCTGTATGATGTGCAGTTTCAGGATTTAAATGTTCTTAGTACCGCAGGAGCTTATATTCTCGGTATATCGAGTATTCCCTTCGCTATTAATATGGTCTGGAGTGCCTTTAAAGGTCAACCGGCTGGTCGTAATCCTTGGCGCGCTTTAACCCTAGAATGGCAAACCTCCTCCCCCCCAATTATCGAGAATTTTGAGGAAATGCCGATTCTTTGGTCTGGCCCCTACGATTACGGTATTGATATGGAAGAATCGGAAGCAGCGGAATCAGTACAAGATCTCCTCGCTGAAGTGGGTGCTGAATCCCAATAATCAGTTATCAGTTATCAGTTATCAGTTATCAGATGTGAGTTTTCAGTTATCAGTTATCAGATGTGAGTTTTCAGTTCACTGTTTACTGTTTACTGTTTACTGTTTACTGATCACTGAAAAAAAGCTTCCCACTTCCCACTTCCCACTGACAAAAAGCTCCCCGTCTCCTGTGTAAACTAAGGACATTCAATCATGCAAGGTTCAACGCTCGAAGATTCTCAACTCTCTGTCAATTATCATCAGGAAACAGTGGAACACGGACATCATGGCCACCCGGATCATCGCTTATTCGGTGTGGTTTTGTTTCTAGTGGCGGAAAGTTCCATCTTTTTAGGCTTATTTGCCGCTTTCTTGTTCTACCGTACCATGTTACCCGTTTGGCCCCCCGCCGGCACGCCCGAATTAGAATTAACCCTACCGACAATTAACACGATTATTCTGGTGTCCAGTAGTTTTGTTATGCACATAGGACAAAAGGCGATTAAACAAAACAATAATGCCGGTTTACAATTGTGGTTCGGTATTACTGCCCTGATGGGAATTATCTTCCTTTGTGGTCAAGGATACGAATATTATCACGCTGAATTCGGTCTGACAACTAATGTTTTCACCAGCGCTTTTTATGCCTTAACCGGATTCCACGGTCTCCACGTTACCTTCGGTTTAGTGCTGATTCTATCTGTCCTCTGGCGTTCTCGTCAAAAAGACCACTATTCTAGTCAATCTCACTTTGGTGTGGAAGCGGCAGAATTATACTGGCATTTCGTCGATGTGGTCTGGATTATCCTGTTTTTACTGGTGTATATCTTACGCTAATTTTTGTTATTTAGTAGGAGAAAAGGGCGATCAATTGATCGCCCTTTTTTGTATATTTCAATTTACAGCAGTTATCCTCTAGGTTATACTTCATTTTTATGAGAAATGCCGTAACTGGTAACTGATCAATGATAACTGATAATTAACG
>NZ_JADBUZ010000136.1:0-21171 GCF_020245305.1 Microcystis sp. M20BS1
TTATAATTAAATTAAAAATGGATTTTAGGTTCGATCCCCCCTGCCCCCCTTGATAAGGGGGGTGCCGATAGGCGGGGGGATCCCCCCTGCCCCCCTTGATAAGGGGGGTGCCGATAGGCGGGGGGATCCCCCCTGCCCCCCTTGATAAGGGGGGTGTCTGACAACTTTTAACGCCTACCTACTTAACAATCCAGATTTGTTCCGCATGGTGGGCTGTAAATCGGGATACCCGATCGAGCTATCAATATTTTACCGCAAGGAAAAAGCGCCGGGGATAAAATTGTACTTTCCTTAACCCGAAGTGATATTTTTTCATCAAAAAAAACTCGATCGCAATTAAGCGATCGAGTCCAGAAAAAACAGACTAATTATTAATAGTCGAAGTCACCACCGCCGGCGGGAGGAGCGGATTTTTCTTTTTCCGGTTTATCCACAACAATACACTCGGTAGTTAAAACCATACCGGCGATAGAAGCGGCATTTTGTAGGGCAGAACGAGTCACTTTAGCAGGGTCAACGATACCCGCCTCAAACATATCGGAGAACTCACCAGTAGCGGCATTATAACCGACATTAAAGGGCTTCTCTTTCACCCGTTCGGCAATAACTGCACCGTTTTGGCCGGCATTTTCAGCGATCCGTTTTAAGGGGGCAGCAATGGCGCGGGAAACGATTAAAGCACCGGTTAATTCTTCATGGTGTAGGGTTTCTTTGGCCCAGGTTTCCAATTGGGGAGCCAGGTGAGCTAAAGTAGTACCACCCCCGGGGACGATACCTTCTTCTACGGCTGCTTTAGTGGCGTTAATTGCGTCTTCTAGGCGCAATTTGCGGTCTTTCATTTCCGTTTCGGTAGCGGCACCGACTTTAATCACTGCCACACCCCCGGCTAATTTAGCCAGACGTTCTTGCAGTTTTTCTTTATCGTAGGAAGAATCGGTTTCCTCGATTTGACGGCGAATTTGCTCACAACGGGTTTTCACTGCCACGTCGTTTCCTTCGGCCACGATGGTGGTGGTATCTTTGGTCATGGTGATACGACGGGCCGTACCTAAGCTGTCAATTTTAGTGGTTTCCAGTTTTAAACCCGCATCTTCGCTGATTACTTGACCACCAGTTAAGACGGCGATATCTTCTAACATCGCTTTTCTGCGATCGCCAAATCCGGGAGCTTTCACCGCAGTGACGTTAAGAACACCGCGCAGACGGTTAACCACTAGGGTTGCCAAAGCTTCTTTTTCGATGTCTTCGGCGATAATTACTAGGGGTTTACCTTGACGGGCCACTTGTTCGAGAATGGGAACCAAATCCTGTACTAAACCGATTTTTTTGTCGGTAATCAGAATAGCGGGATCCTCAAAAACGCATTCCATGCGCTCGGTGTCGGTGACAAAGTAGGGAGAGATATAACCTTTGTCAAAACGCATCCCTTCGGTGATTTCTAGTTCGGTGGTCATCGATTTCCCTTCTTCTAGGGAAATTACGCCTTCTTTACCGACTTTATCCATGGCCGAGGCGATCATTTGACCGACTTCATCATCGTTACCGGCAGAGATAGCGCCCACTTGTGCGATCGCCTTAGAATCTTCTACGGGTTTCGCGTGTTTGGCGATTTGACTGACGAGGAAATCGGCAGCTTTATCGATCCCTTTTTTCAGAGAAATCGGGTTAGCACCGGCGGCGACGTTGCGTAAACCTTCTTTAACGATAGCGTGGGCGAGAACGGTGGCGGTAGTAGTACCATCACCGGCTACATCGTTGGTTTTTGAGGCGGCTTGGCGAATTAAAGCCACACCGGTGTTCTCGATATGGTCTTCCAGTTCGATTTCTTTAGCGATGGTGATGCCATCATTGACGATTTGGGGTGCGCCAAATTTCTTTTCGAGGACGACGTTACGACCTTTGGGGCCAAGGGTGACGGCTACCGCTTCGGCCAGAAGATCCATGCCTTTTTCTAAGGCGCGACGGGCATCTTCGTTGTAGATAATAGATTTAGCCATAATTTCTCGTTATTCGTGCAAAATAGGGGTTTTCAAGGGTAAATGATTAGGAAACGGCGGCAAGAATGTCTTTTTCGGAGAGGAGAACGAATTCTTCGCCACCAAGTTTGATATCGGTTCCGGCATATTTGGAGTAGAGAACTTTGTCACCCACACCTACTTCTACAGGGGTACGGCTACCGTCATCGTTGCGTTTGCCGGGGCCGACGGCCACGACTTCCCCGATTTGGGGTTTTTCTTTAGCGGCGTCGGGAAGGAAAATACCACCGGCGGTTTTTTCTTCGCTGGGACTAACTTTGACGAAAACTCGATCGCCTAGGGGTTTAACAGTTGTTACGTTGATGCTGACTGCAGCCATGGAATATCCTCCGTTTCTTTTGTATTTGGGTAAGTGTCTTTTCCAGATTAGCACTCTTACCTTCCGAGTGCTAATTTACCGAAATACGAGGCCCCCTGACAACGGCTCGATCGGTACGGGTTCCCGAACTATGGTGTTAAGCTAGGGTTTGCGGCAAAAAGTTTGTTGGTGGGGTTAGGAGCCGGTCGTCGGGAGAATTAAGAATGTGCATTAATCGATTAAATGCTTCATTTAGGCATTTTATGCAGTTTTATGTCTATTTTTGTCATTTTTGAACTCTCAAGAATTAATTATGCAAGAACTCTATTATCAAAGCGCAAGTCCCTAAATGTTTACCCAAGCTGCAATCGCCGAACCTCAAGGGCGATCGCTATCTCAACGATCGAAGCCTGTTGTTTACATAAGTAGTCGTGCAAAATTAATTTCCTAGTCGAGACAGGAGACGGGAGACGGGATAAAGCTATTAGGGATCGGATTTGAGTTTTCAGTTCTCTGTTTGCTCACCACCACAGAAGTCTGACGGAGTAGTGGCTTAGATGTGTAATTAATTGTGCTTAGATACATAGTTTTTTACACATAATATAGGGGTTCTCGTACCTGTACGGCACACTTAAAGTTTTGCTGATTAAGCTTTTCAAGATCGAGAATGTACCTTTTGTGAATGGGAAACGCTATAAACTAGACCTACCTTTTCTCTAAGATTAGTAAATATTCGGATTTCATGCCATCAGGATTTTTATTCTTGCGAGATTTGAATAATTGTCTGGTTTTAATTCTATCCTCAAAGACGGTATTAAAAATAAAGCCATTTTCCTGAAAATATTCCCCTAATATTCGCCAAGTTTCTACTTCCACTCCATCCACTTTCGGATTACCGACAAAAATGCAAGCTTTCCCAGCTTGTTTTAATTTTCTGGTGGCATTTTCTAAAGCGTTGATGGTGTGACAAAAATAGGAATCGAGTATTTTATGTAAATTCTCTTTCTCTAAACTCGATCTCACTTGATTTAAGGTTTCGGTTTCGATTAATCTGGTAGCCTGTCGGTAGGGAATTTCTAGCTTAGAGATTTTTTGTACTTCTTTTTCTGTATATCCTAACCAATATAAATCTAGTTTTGCTGTTCTGATATATTCCTGTGCTTGCAGATAGGGGGGTGAACTAATTAAACAATCTAACTCTAGATTTTGCTCGATCTTAAAAGTGGCACTATCTACTCCTCCATAAAAAAGCACTTGATTACAATTATGCCAAGTTACGGTAATATATTGATTGACGCTGGTTAAAGTTTCAAAACTCATATCTTTAATCGTTCGTTTTAATTCCTCTTGCCAATCTCTTTGTAATAGTTCTTGTATATCTGATTTTTTGTATTTCGATTGAAATAATTTTGGTTTCGTATGTTCTGCATAGGAAAACTGTTTACTAACTTTCACTAAAACCGCTTGAATGATCTGGGAATACAAATCAGGTTCTAGACTTTTTTGACCTGCCCAAAGTTTCTGTAAAACTACTAAAATCTCCTCTGGATACCAATAGTTTAAATTTGACCACTGAGGGATAAATTTATCCTTGCTGGCAAAAACTTCTAAGATTTTTTTATCTAACTCTGAGTAACTCAATGGTTCTTGTTGTTCCGTGATCTTAATCGGGATAATATGGTTTAAAAGATAATTCAGGTCAGTTAAAACTGCATTTCTTTGACAAAGTTTAGCCTCTAAACCCACCGTACCTGAACCCGCAAAAGGATCGATAATCCAATCATCCTTTTTACTGTAATTATCAAGGCAAAATCTCACCACTTGGGGAATAAATTTGGCAGGATAATAATAGATGCCATGGGTTAGATAACTGGTGCTGGTGATTTCTGGCACTAAATCTCGAAAAGAAACTAATCGCGGGGTTCCCTGATTAATTTCTTCTAAATTATTAGAATCGAAAAGTTCTAGTTGCATGATTCGGCTATCAATTCTCCCTAGGGTAGGCCAGCCAATTAAAATAAAGATTAAAACCGTAGTCGATCAATATTCTAACTTATCGTCCCCCAACCTAACCGACAACTCAGCTTTTTTGCTTTTTACTTTTTACTTAACGTGATATACTGCCAAAGGAAAAAATGACGTTTTAATTAGTCTGCGTGAATAGCCAATCCTCGACAATTATAGAACAGGTTAGAGTCCTTGACCCCCTGACACAAACCGATCGCATTGCCGATGTCTGGATTGAGGAGGGGGTAATTAAAGCGATCGAATCCCAGCTTCCCCCAAGAGAAAATAGTAACTATATTTCTGGTCAAAACTGTATTTTTGCTCCTGGATTAGTCGATCTCTACAGTCATTCCGGGGAACCTGGCCACGAAGACCGAGAAACCCTCGCATCTTTGCTCAAAGCGGCCACGGCCGGAGGCTGCACCCGGGTGGCAATTCTCCCCAATACTCTCCCCCCTCTCGATCACCCCGCACTCATTAGCACATTACAGGAAAAAAGTCAAGAGTTTTTTGACTCAAAATCGACTCGTCTGCATTTTTGGGCAAGTCTCACCCTAGGAAGACAAGGACAAAAAATGACCGAATTAGCCGATTTAATGCCTGTAGCGGTGGGTTTTACCGATAATCGCGGACTGGAAGATTTGGGACTGTTGCGGCACTTATTGGAATACCTAAAACCCTTCGGTCAAAATATCGCCCTTTCCCCCGTAAATCAGCAATTAAAGGGTAATGGAGTCATGCGCGAGGGAGAAACCTCAATTCGCTTCGGTTTACCCGGAGATCCTGCTATTTCTGAAACCACTGCTTTAGCCACAATTTTAGAAATCGTCGGCGAAATTAATACACCTGTTCACCTAATGCGAATTTCTACCCGTCGAGGAGTGGAATTAATTCGCGAGGCAAAAATGCGGGGATTGCCGATAACCGCTAGTGTGACGTGGTTGCATCTCCTCTTAAATACAGGATCGATCGCCAGCTACCATCCCAGTTTACACCTCGCTCCACCCTTGGGCAACGAAAGCGATCGCAAGGCGTTAATTGCGGCAATTAAGGAGGGAATTATCGACGCAATCGCGATCGATCATCGTCCCTATACCTACGAAGAAAAAACCGTCTCTTTTGCAGAAGCACCCCCCGGCGCGATCGGGTTAGAATTAGCTTTACCGCTACTCTGGGAAAAATTAGTAATAACCGGACAATTATCAGCTTTACAATTATGGCAAGCGCTTAGTCTCAATCCCTGTCATTGTTTACAACAAAAACCGGCATCTCTCAACCCGGGTAATCCCGCGGAAGCAATTCTTTTTCATCCCCAAGCAAGCTGGAAAGTAACGGCAAATAATCTTCACTCCCTCAGTCATAATACTTTCTGGTTAAATCAAACAATTACGGGAAAAGTCTTAGAAATGTGGAATTTTTAAAGGGTGGCCAATTTCTATCTTGAGACTCTCCTAGTTTTTTGGATAATGATCAGCTAGAATTCTAGAGAGAACTAGAGTAATGACATGGAAAAAGAACTGGTATCGGACAAGCGCGGTTATCTGCTTCGCACGGTGGCAGAAGCTAAAGAAATTGTCCTTAATTGGTTGCGGGAAATAAATTTAGTTAATGCGATTAAATTAGGTTTACCAGAAGTGGATGACAGATATCATATTTGGCGAGTTCCTCTATGTAATGACCAGAAAAAAACCGTTGGGGAAGTGGTGATCGATGCCTACACCACCGAAATTTTAGCCGATAGGACAACCCGGACTGAAATTATTATCGCTCGTCTGTTAAAACAGGATGAATCTAAATTAGAAACCCCCAAGAAAACTAAAAAAGAATATAAGCTTTCCTCTCTGAGAAATACCATCGGATTTGGTGATTGTAGCGAACTTTTGGAGGAAATGCCCGCAGAAAGTGTTGATTTAATCTTTACCTCACCACCCTATTTTAATGCTCGTCCAGAATATTCGGAATTTGAAGAATACGAAAGCTATCTATTGAAGCTGCGACAGGTGATCAGAAAATGTCATCGAGTTTTGAGTGAAGGACGTTTTTTTGTCATTAATATTTCTCCCGTGCTATTGCGTCGTGCTTCGCGTAATCAAGCTTCTAAACGTATTGCTGTTCCCTTTGATTTGCATCGAATTTTTATTGAAGAAGGTTACGATTTTATTGATGATATTATTTGGCTAAAACCAGAGGGAGCAGGGTGGGCAACTGGTAGAGGGCGCAGATTTGCCGCCGATCGAAACCCTCTCCAATACAAAACCGTGCCGGTGACTGAATACGTTTTAGTCTATCGTAAACACACAGATTTACTAATCGATTGGCATATTCGCAATCATCCCGATCAAGAAGTAGTAAAAGCCTCAAAAATTGCCGATGGTTATGAACGCACTAATGTTTGGAAGATTAACCCAGTCACTAACTCAAAACATCCCGCCGCTTTTCCCGTAGAATTGGCAGAAAAAGTGATTAATTATTACTCTTTTAAAGGTGATGTGGTTTTAGATCCCTTTGCTGGTTCAGGAACCGTGGGACTAGCGGCCGCTTCTTTAGATAGACGTTTTGTTTTATTCGAGAGTAATTTTAATTATATTGAACTGATACAACAAACAATTCCTAGATGGAAAAATATTAAGTTTTCATCTATTCTATGGCTAAACTGCAAGCCGTCTAAACTACCACCAGAACAAATTGAGATTCAATGGGAGGCTATCGATGACAACAATAGATGATCTATTTCCTGAAAAGGGCAAATTAATCCTAAGTGGTAGCGGTAGGGATTTTATTGAAAAATTGGGTGTGGAAACTGTAAGACAGCTAACCCTAGATATTCTATGTGGGGAGAACATACGCACTCAAACTGAGCAGTTAACAAGTAGACGAGTGGCGATCGCCTCTGGTGCAATGGTTGCCTTATTCGTAAAAGGTTGGCAAGGGGTGGAGAATTTTACTGACCAACTGTCTGATATGGCATTATCTCAACTTAAATCTTCCCGTCGTTCTGATAAAGAATTGATCTGGCCTGCTAATTGGTTAATTGGTTTGACAGGCAAAGGTGTTCAAAATGTATTGCGAGATAATCCAGCGGCACAAGAAAAATATATTCAAGATTTTGAAGCTGCATTGGAAGAAGCATCGCAAAAATGTGAAGAGGATTTTGGATCAATTCCTATGTTTTTAGGACTGATTGAGGATGAAAGTGGGAAGGTTTACAGGAATCTAGAATGGCGAGATATAATAAGGCTAACAACTGCTATTGGCTGTGCAACTCTCACTATCAGAGGTTCTGATAAATCCACATATGGGAAGCTTTTTGAGAGACTCGTACTCGGCTCGGTTTTACATATTCTTGGTTTTCAGTATATTGAGAATCCATCAAGTCCAATTATTGAAAGAGTATTTTGGCTATCTGACAATTCCAATCTTCGTGAATGTGATGGAACTTTAAGATTACGGGCTGGTAAACTAGCTCGCTTCGATATAGGTTTCATTGGTAGAGGAAATTCAGAGATCACAAAAGATAAACTATCTCGCTTTGCTAATGTTGAGCTATATGGAGAAACTACATCTCGGACTTTTATTATTATTGATCGACTGCCTGCTAAGTCAAAAAAGACAGTGGAAGCTGCTAAGAGGGCTGGAAGTGAAATTATACAAATGAGTATGCAATTCTGGCCACAAGAACTGGCTAGAAGTTTAGAATCAAGATTGGATTACAGAGCAGAGATTCTTGATATTGATGAAGAATCTTTATATGATTATCTTTCTCAGAAAATTAGTTCTGCTCCTCTTTTGAGTTTTTTGAATTTTGGTGATACGTTAGAAGAAAATGTTGATGGTTTTCAAGAAACTGAACTAAGCGATAAAGATGAGGATACTTTAGATGGCTAGTATATTTATCTCTCTTTTATTAAACTGGGAAAAAACTTTGATTTCTTCTTGGCTAAAACGACATAATTTTGTAGAAATTTCCTCAACTGACAAGAGACAGATAACTTTATTTATGCACAAGTATATTTTACTATAACTTACACGAAATAATTAGGTTTTTTGACTGTAGTATAATTGAGTTTTTGGCTGATACTGAACTGATGCTAATATGTTTTTTTGACGTTATAATTACGCTTTATTTTTATTTGATCGGTCAACAAGCAAGATAAACCCCATGACAGCCAGTAAAAGTCACGCTTATTTTACTCCCAAAGACTATCTAGAAATAGAGAAAATTAGCCCCATTAAACCAGAATATATGCGAGGGCAAATCTTGGCAATGGCTGGGACAAGTAAAGCCCATGTTATCATCACAGGTAATCTTTCAGCCCAATTAATTAGGGCTTGCTGAAAAAGTTTTTCGTGGGGGTAGGGTGTGGGGTGTGGGGTGTGGGGTTTTACCTATTTTCAGGGCGTTCGGCGAAGCTCAGTCGAGCCGTGGTCAATTACCTAATTTTCAGAAAAAAAGTACCTGAATTTTCCCCCCAATCACTCCAAAGGTCGGCACTTTTTGAGGGAAAAAAAGTCTAAAAGCGTTATCCAACAAGGTTTTTAGATTTATTCAGCAAACCCTAATTAACCGTAACCTTTCAGGGGGGAACAGAAGCGCTGTATTGGCTAAAAAAAGAAAAAGCTACCACCATCAAAGCGCAAGTCCCTAACCAGTTATTGGACATTCCACCAACCGAAAGCTGGCCCGACAAAGCGAATAACCACCCAAACCCCGGCTAAAACTCCTATACCAATCCAGGCACCCCTAGTGGTTAACTTGTAAGCTTGGGCTGCTTGACTTTTGGTAATTGGTAGCCAAGGCAGGATATTTTCTTCCTGTCCATACTTATCACCCAGGGCCGATTGACGACGTTTTGATTCACCCATACTAATGTCAGTTATTAAGAGGTTTTTCTCTGATTGTATATCGAAAGACAACAGGCCACACCCAATCCTAGTCCATCAAGGAGGGCGATCGAAACTAACGGCCGATGACCGACTATTATAGAATTAAAGGTTGCGACTGAAACGAGAATAATAATTATGGCAACCATTAACAGTAATTACTTAAAACTAAAAGCGGGTTATCTTTTCCCGGAAATTGCCCGACGAGTCCAAGCTTTTGCGGCAGCCAATCCCGATGCTAATATTATCCGTCTGGGGATTGGGGATGTCACCGAACCTTTGCCCCTAGCTTGTCGCGAGGCCATGATCAAAGCAGTGGAGGAAATGGGCGATCGCTCTAGCTTTAAGGGTTACGGGCCTGAACAGGGTTATGCTTGGTTAAGGGAGAAAATCGCCGTCCATGATTTTCAGGCTCGCGGTTGTGAGATAAGTGCCGATGAAATCTTTATTTCCGACGGTTCTAAGTGCGATACGGGCAATATTCTCGATATTTTTGGGGATAATAACTCGATCGCCGTGACCGACCCAGTATATCCCGTTTACGTCGATACTAACGTTATGGCCGGACACACGGGAGAGGTCAACGAACGCGGCGAATACGAGGGCTTGATTTATCTGCCAATTACCGCCGAAAATAACTTTACTGCCCAGATTCCGACGGAAAAAGTCGATTTAATCTATCTCTGTTTTCCCAACAATCCCACCGGGGCCACAGCTACCAAAGAACACTTGACAGCTTGGGTTAATTATGCTAGGGCCAACGGATCGATTATCTTTTTTGATGCAGCCTACGAGGCCTTTATCACCGATGCCAGTTTACCCCATTCCATCTACGAAATCGAGGGAGCGCGGCAATGTGCGATCGAATTTCGCTCTTTTTCTAAAAATGCCGGTTTTACCGGGACCCGTTGCGCTTTAACCGTGGTTCCCCAAAGTCTGATGGCCAAAGCGGCCGACGGCAGCGATGTGCAACTCTGGAAACTGTGGAATCGTCGGCAATCGACCAAATTTAACGGCGTTTCCTACATTGTCCAACGGGGGGCTGAGGCGGTTTATTCCTCGGAAGGACAAGCACAAGTACAAGAACTTGTCAAGTTTTATTTACAAAATGCAACAATTATCCGAGAAAAATTAACTGCTGCCGGTTTAGAAGTCCATGGTGGCGTAAATGCGCCCTACGTTTGGGTAAAAACGCCCCAGGGTCTATCAAGTTGGGATTTCTTCGATAAACTGCTACATACCTGTAATGTGGTGGGGACTCCCGGATCTGGCTTTGGGGCTGCCGGAGAGGGTTATTTCCGGCTATCGGCTTTTAATAGTCGTGCCAATGTCGAGGCCGCTATGGAAAGAATTATCGATAAATTTCAAGGCTAATCCTCAAGAGAGGGATGTTTGCGGAAGCATCCCCCAACAACCCCATCGGGAATTGATAGACTGGTAACTGCTCACCGACAACGGCTCACCGATGCGACCCTTTTGGCTAGAATCCTTACAGGTAGAAAGATTAACGATCGCAATTGCTGGCCTACCGGCACATCTGCAAGGGATCAAGTTGGTGCAGTGGTCAGATCTGCACTGCGATGAAGAGCATTTGCCTGAAGCTGTCCTGCAAGAAGCGATCGCCATTACTAATCAGGAAAAACCCGATCTCATCTTCCTGACGGGGGACTTTATTACCGATAGTCCCCAGCCAATTTTTGCCCTAGTCGAGAGCATAAAAGCTCTCAAAAGTCAAGGGGGTATTTATGCTTGTTTAGGAAATCATGACAGTTATCTTCCGCAAGCAAGGGAAACGGTCAGATCAGCCTTAACTAGCGTGGGAATTCGGGTACTCTGGAATGAAATCGTCACACCCTACGGCGAAAATTTTCCCATCGTCGGATTGGCCGATTATTGGTCTGGGGAATTTTTACCGCAAATCCTCGAGCAAATTTCCCCCGATATACCCAGACTCGTCCTTTCCCACAATCCCGATACAGCTATGATTTTAAAGGATTGGCGCGTGGATTTGCAGTTATCCGGTCATACCCACGGAGGTCAAGTGACTATACCGGGTATCGGTTCCCTACCGATAATTTTAGAGGAACTTAGGCGATCACTACCCGAACCCTATCGTCCATGGGTTCCCCTTTATCGGGAGTTTAGCAAAGTAGTCCGATACTGGCAATGGTCCGAGGGATTTCATCGAGTCGGGGACAATCAATTATATGTGAATCGAGGCTTAGGAACCTATTTCCCCGGTCGTCTTTTTTGTCCCCCCGAAGTGACAGTAATCACTTTGGTCAACAGGAGTCAGTCTTGAATCAGTTATCAGTTATCAGTTATCAGATTTAAGTTTTAAGTTTTAAGTTTTAAGTTTTAAGTGTGCAGCATTAAATCAGCTGTTGACTATCTAAATTACTCGTTAAGACTGCACCGGAGTTGGGAGTAGGGAGAGGAAGTTCGAGCATTTGTACTAAAATTTCCCCTACGCAGTTTAAATTCAGTACAGCTTAGAAGCTTACTACTGTCTTTTCACTGATTACTGTTTACTGATAACTGAAAAAACACTTATGACAGAAAATAGAGATAACTTCAACGAAACTTATAATGCACTAATTGAGCGCATTGTCAATCTAACTTTAGAAGGAAAAATTAGAGCTAAATCACAGGTTTATAACCTTTTGTCCGAGGGAGTAAAAAATGGCACAGGAGAAATTTTTGAGCGTTGTTTAACTGAAAAAATTATCATTACTCGCTCACAGTTAGAAACAAAAATTAAAGCGACTAGGGTTTTGCGGGCCCTGGAAACGATCGAAAGTGAATGGGAAAAATATCAAAAAACCAATCAGCAAAATTCTCTCACTGCAGCGGCGATCGATAGTCTGGTGAAAATCGATCGAGAGGATCGTTTACTAACTTTAGTGAATTTAATTGATCCCAATCAAAGTAATGCTTTAACCCTAGAACAATTACAACAGTTAGCCAAGCATTTACAGGCAGTTTCTCAGCAGCGGGGAGAAGCGGATTTATGGCAAATTGCCACGGGGATTAATCTGGGGTTAAATACTTGGTCAAATTTATCGAATGATCTCACCAGTTGGCTCTACGAACAAAATCGCAATCTTGGTTTTACTAATGATAATGAGCGAGTGACTCCCTGGCAAATTTGGGCAAGTAAAGTTAATCCCTCTTGGTTAAAACGAGTCTTAGAAAGTTTAGCTAATCAACAAGCTTTTGATTCTCTCACCCAGGATTTAACTTTAACCGATTGGGTAGAAACTGCCATTGTTTTTCAATATATCCAAAGGGGACTAATTAACTTTTTTGATCAGCGTATCTATAGCGAAAAACTGGGAGCAAAATTATCCATTTCTACCTTTCTCACCTTTGCTTTAATTTGGTCGCTGTTAACCAATAGTTTCGAGCAAGTTAGTAAAAATTCTCTCTATAGTCGCGGCTGTTTTCAGATGGCTTTACAAATTCTGAGAACCTTTGCTCAACGGGATTATTTTCCTTTATACGGAGGAATTTTCGCCTCCTTTTCTGGCAGTTATCTCAAGGAGGCCTTAGATTATTTATCAATTCCTCTGCGTTATGTGGAAGGTACGGGAGAAAAGGCGAGAATTTTAACTTTAATTGCCTATTCTAATCGCATTCGCGGCGACTATCTACAGGCTAGAGAATGTCATCAACAAGCTTTAGAAATTGCTCGTCAACAACAGGATTATGCTTGTGAAATAGCTAATTTAAACCATTTATCCCGTCTCAATGCTATCCAAAAAAACTATACAGAAGCGATTAATTTAAGTCAGAGAGCCTTAATTTTAAGTCGTCAACAGGGTAATAGTTTAGGACAGGCTAACGCTTTAGCTAATTTGGGTTATAGTCAGGTACAGGAAGCGCAACAGTTAGAGAGATATGATCCCGAAATTTATCAAACTTCGATCGAGTATTTAAAACAGGGATTAAAGTTAGCGGAAAGTCTCCAAGATTGGCAGAGTAAATCCCTTTGTTGTAGCAGTTTAGGTTTAGCATATCTTGTCCTCGAAAGAACCCAAGATGCGATTAATATTCTCCTACAAGGATTGGAATCGGCCAAATACTACGGAGATGTATATCTGCAAGGTTTATTACTAACTTATTTAGGGGAAGCTTACTATCAAGACAAGAATTTTCAACAGGCAATTTATATGGGTTCTCTAGGAATGTACTGGCTACACGAAATCGGTGCAGTGGAATGGCGACAAGCTGCTAGTCTATTAACGGTTATTCGCGGCAAAAATATCGCAGCTTTTGAACAGACTTTCAGTCAGGAACGTTCCTCCCTGATTAAATCTATTGGACTGGAAGGCTACCAATATATCTCAGAAATCCTCAGCAAATATCAACAGGGTAATTAGTGAATACACAGCATAACCTATTAATTAATCTCTCGGTACTTTTTCCCCAACCCACGGGAATCAGTACCTACATTCTTAACCTCTTACCCTACCTGAAAAATTTAGAACCAACTCTACTAACAGCTAATAGTTATCCCGACTTTAACTGTTATTCTATCCCCAAAGGTCTCGGCCCTGATCGAGGAGCGAAAGGTCATTTAAAACGCTTACTCTGGACTCAGTGGCAGTTACCGTCAATTTACCGACAATTAAAGGCGAATTTACTCTTTTCTCCCCTTCCAGAAGCGCCGATAAATTCTCCCTGTCGCTTTGTCGTCATGGTCCACGATTTAATTCCCCTACGGTTTCCCAGTTTTACTTCCCCCTTAACTCACTATTTCCGTTATTATGTGCCGCAGGTATTACAACAGGCAAAACATATTATCTGTAACTCTCAGGCAACGGCCAAAGATATCACTGAATATTATCAAATTCCCGCCGATAAAATTACTTCAATTCCCCTAGCCTACGATCATCATCACTTTCGTCCTATGGAAGATAATAAGCCAGAACATCCCTATTTTCTCTATCTCGGTCGTCCCAATCCCTATAAAAATTTACCGCGTTTAATCGCCGCTTTTGCCCAACTGCCCCCAGATTTAACAGATTATCATCTTTGGATTGCCGGCAGCTTCGATCGCCGTTATACCCCGAATTTACAACAACAAGCGCGGGAATTAGCAGTCAGCGATCGCATTAAATTTCTCGACTATATCCCCTACGATCACCTACCCAAAGTTATCAGTCAAGCCACTGCTTTAGTCTTCCCTAGTCTCTGGGAAGGCTTCGGATTGCCCGTTTTAGAGGCTATGGCCTGCGGTACACCCGTCATTACCTCAAATTTGTCATCTTTGCCCGAAGTCACGGCAACAGCGGCAATTTTAATCGATCCCTATCGAGTCGAGTGCATAGCCGATGCCCTGAAAATTATCGCTCAAGATCGACAATTACAGTCAAAATTAAGTTATCTAGGCAAAAAACGAGCTAATGAGTTTAGTTGGCAAAAAACCGGTCTAGCTACAGCCGCAATCTTAAATCAATATCTAGGGTATGCTTAGGGACTTGCGTGGGAATAATATCCCAATCGATCGGAGGGCGCAAGCTTTGCGCCCCTACAGTAACGGATTTTGTCCACAATGTAGGGGCGAACTGCGTTCGCCCAAAAGGTACATTATCAAAGCGCAAGTCCCTAACCTGATCGGTCATCGTCGGAAAAAGAAAAATAATTTGACAGATCGGCAGCATTTGCTGTAGGATGGATGATCGTGACCTAAATTGGAGAGATGGCCGAGCGGTTGAAGGCGCAGCACTGGAAATGCTGTTTAGGGGTAACTTTAACGAGGGTTCGAATCCCTCTCTCTCCGTCCCCAAAGCACCTCCTAGATATGAGGTGCTTTTTATAGCAGTTAGAGTATAGGAGTCAGGAGATTACTCTTATTGATTATCTTTTCCCCATTACCCACTCTCCTATACTTTTTAAACAGGATTTAGTCTAATTCCTCGTCGGTAAACCATCTTTACACTTAGCTAACCACTCCAATAAACTATCTAACTGCTGTGGTGGTTTTACCGTTCCTAAACCCCTAACCGTCACCTGTTTGGGACTATAAACAAAGCGTGATTGTATATGTTGGGGTAGGTGTTCTTGTAATAATTTCCACGCTGGTTCCTCCATAGGAGTTTCTAGGATAATATGCTGTTTTCCATCGGGTTTAATTCGCGAAAAACCGAGGGATTTAGCCAGATGTTTTAACTCGATTACCTTAAATAATTGTGCCACTGGGGAAGGAATTGCCCCGTATCTATCCACTAAATCGGCGGCAATTTGTCCTAAATTTTTCTGAGAATTAGCAGTAGCGATCGCCCGATAGACATCCATTTTCTGCTCTGGATCGGATATATAATCGTTAGGAATAAATGCCGTCAATTTCAGATCGATTTGGGTATCCTCCACTTGAGGAATTTCTTGACCTTGAATTTCCCGCAAAGCTTCCTGTAACATTTCCATATATAGATCAAAACCAATCGCTTCCATTTGTCCCGATTGTTCCGCACCCAATAAGTTACCAGCGCCGCGAATTTCCAGATCTCTAGTCGCTAATTGATACCCCGATCCTAACTGGGTAAATTCTTGAATTGCCTTTAATCTTTCCCGAGCAGTTTCTGTTAGTTCTCCCTTAGCTGGATAAAGTAACCAAGCGTGCGCTTGTACTCCCGATCGCCCCACCCGTCCCCGCAGTTGATAGAGTTGCGCTAAACCGAATTTTTGGGCATCTTCAATGATAATTGTGTTAACTCTGGGAATATCTAACCCCGACTCCACAATAGTCGTACAGACTAAGATATCCGCTTCCCCATTATTAAATGCTAACATGGTGGTCTCTAATTCGGACTCATCCATACGACCGTGACCAATGGAAATTCTAGCACCCGGAATCATCCCTTGAATTGCTGCCGCTTTTTCTTCAATTCCCTCGATTCTGGGTACTACATAAAAAATCTGTCCCCCCCGATCCAATTCATTGCGAATTGCCGTTCTAATCACATCAGAATTATAACTAGAAAGGTGGGTTTGGATGGGACGACGAGAGGGGGGAGGTGTGGTAATTAAACTCATTTCTCGCACCCCAGAAAGGGACATATAAAGAGTCCGGGGAATCGGTGTCGCACTCAAGGTTAACACATCAATATTACTTTTAAAAGCCTTAATTTTTTCCTTTTGATTGACACCAAAACGCTGTTCTTCATCGATCACCAATAATCCTAAATCTTTAAACTCCACCGCTTTACTTAATAACAACTGCGTCCCCACCACTATATCCAATTCCCCCGTTTTCAAGCGCTGGACGATATCTTTTTTCTCGGAATTGGTGCGAAAACGATTTAATAAACCCACATTAATAGGATAGGGAGCAAAACGTTCTTTCAGGGTGTGATAATGTTGTTGGGTTAAAATCGTTGTTGGTGCTAATAAAGCCACCTGTTTATGACCCGTGGTGACAGCTTTAAAAATAGCACGAATCGCCACTTCTGTCTTACCAAAACCCACATCCCCACAGACTAAGCGATCCATCGGGCGATCGCTTTCTAAATCCCGTTTCACATCCTGTATCGCTTTCAGTTGATCAGCAGTGGGTTGGTAGGGAAAAGAATCCTCTAACTCCCGCTGCCAGGGATTATCCATCGGATAGGCAAAACCCGATTTTTGGGCGCGTTGGGCGTAAATATTGATTAAATCAACCGCTAACTTCTTAACCGACTTCCTGACGCGAGCTTTCGTCGCTTCCCACGCTTTGCCAGAGATTTTATGTAATTCAGGCTCTTGATTACCTGTATGACGATAACGGGAGAGATTATCAACAGAATCGGCAGGAACCCGCAATAATCCATCAGCATACTTAATAACTAGATAATCTCGACCTTGCACTACTCCGCTAATTGTGCTTTCCTGCTTTTCTAGTTTGATAAACTGTCCGATGCCATGGTGTTTATGTACTACAAAATCGAGGGGACGGAGTTTATTCACATCCACCTGTACCGAGGCTGCTTGCCGACGTTTGCGGACGTAACCAGCAGTATTTAAAAGATGTTGTCCGAAGAACTCTCGATCAGTAACGACGACTATGCGATAGGTGGGTAGGATAAAACCTTCTAATTCAGCTAATCCTGAGTATTTTAGGGCTGTAGCGGTGTTTTGAATGATTAAGCGCTCGATCGCCCCAAAATCGAGGGGATTGGGGATAAATTGGGCCGGGCAGTCGTGTTCCTGTAATAACGAGACTGTACGGGAGGGTTGGGCAGATATTAACCATGTAGCGTACTTATTTACTTTAATACCGCTATAAATCTCTCTTTTTCCCCGTAAAATTTCCGCTAGTTTGGCGAATTGCCCCGGATTGGTGGGAATCGGACGACTGGAGAGATTAAGACTATTTTCGGAGAGGTGATCGTCTATTTCTGAGAGGTAGAGATGGGGAAATTTAACCGATATTTGCAGAGATTCGCCAAAAGAACGGTGAATTTGCGGTAAAGCTGGTTCTATCTCTTGCCAGCGTTCCCCAATATATTCTATCCAGCGATCGCTTCTAGCTTGACAGCTTTCCAGTTCATCAAAGGCAATAAGAGTATTTTCGGGGAGATAATCCAATAAAGAGGCAGGTTGACGGAAGGACAAGCCTAAAAATCGCTCAATTCCCTCTGGATAAATGCCATTAGCCAATTTTTCTCGCTCTTCAGCCTCCAAATAATCGGCCACTGTGGGGGGAAGAGAAGGGGCAATGATCGCTGCGAAGCTAGTGGGAGTAAGAAGCAGATTGGGGATAGAATCGAGGGATCTTTGGGTGGCAGGGTCAAATTCTCGCAATTTTTCCAATTCATCGCCGAAAAATTCTAACCTGACCGGTAATTCGGCCGAAACTGGGAAAATATCAACGATATCGCCGCGACGACTCCATTGCCCTTCGGTTTCTACCAGTGAAACCCGTTCATATCCTAATCTAGCTAGGGTTAGATCGAGGTTTTTGGCTTCTATAACCCTTCCTACCGCAAAATTATCGCTATACTGCTCGAAAACCTCTCTAGGGGGTAAATGGGGCTGCAGGGCCTTTTCGGTGGTAACGATCGCAATTCCGGCCTCTTGATGACTGATTAGAGCTTGTCCTGAGCTACGTCGAAGGGCCGATAATACCTGCATCTGTCCCCAAATCATCTCGGATTCCCGATTAAATCTCTCGTAGGGGCAAGCTTCCGAGGTGGGATAAAAGAAAACACCTTTCCACGTCATCGCTTCTAATTGTGCCGCCCAACGTGCCGCTTCCTCCAGATTGGCACAAATAATTAAAAGATTTTTTCCTTGACAACGGGCGAAAGCTGTGCTGATTAATCCTTTCGGTAAGCGGGCAAGGCCAGTTAGGGTTAAATTGCCGTTTTTCTCCAGTTTTTGGATAAGTTCGGCAGTTAATGGCGATTTTTCAATGTTGCGGATAACGGAGGCAAAAGTCATTTTTTAGTGATCGGCACTCGGTTTTTGGTTAGGGTTTGCGGCAAAAAGTTTTTCGTGGGGGTAGGGTGTGGGGTGTAGGGTTTTACCGATTTTGAGGGGGTCAATTACCTAATTTTCAGGGAAAAAGTCCCTGAATTTTCCCCCCGATCACTCCCATGTCCGGTACTTTTTGATTTCCCAAAAAGTCTAAAAGTCTTACCCAACACGGTTTTTAGATTTATTCAGCAAGCTCTAGTTAAGCTCTCCTGAATTTATACTGCCTATTGGGAGTTCTAGTACAAATGCTCAGGCTTCCTCTCCCAACTCCGGCACTCCGGTGCAGTCTTAACGAGTATCAGTTTCCAGTTTACCCACTACTTTTTGAGGTTAATTTTTTTGGGCTTTATTTGACTTGACCAGAGGGGGGTCGCAGGCGCACGGATTTTCCATTATCTATATAATATCATGTCAAGCGTTAGTTAGCAAGAGAAAATTTTTAATTGGGAGCGAAAGATCGAAGGACGAAAAACCAGTACATCTATACCGAAATATTTTCAGAATGATAACGATTCTCACCGACTGTGATAAGATCAGAATCATAATCAGACTCAGTTAATCCGATGGGTAAAAAATTCCAGTTAACAGCGATCGCTTTAACCCTGACTATAGCCAGCTTAACAGCTTGTAGTAGTCCCTCGGTCAAGGAGGAGGAAGCAAAGACACCCTTACAGGTGACAGTGAGTATCGTACCGCAGGAATATTTTGTCAAACGTATCGGCGGTGATAGAGTCAGTGTTAATGCCATGATTCAACCCGGGACAGATCCCCACACCTATGAACCAAAACCCGAACAATTAAAAACCACAGCCCGATCGCAAGCCTATTTTAAAATTGGTGTATTCTTAGAAGATGCCTGGAAAGATCGCTTAAAGAGTGTTAACCAACAGATGTTAATCGTCGATACCAGTCAAGGGGTAGATAAAATCCCTTTGACAGCAGAACATAATCACGATCATGATCACGATCATGATCACAGCAAGGAAGAAAAACATCAGGCTGGAAAAAACACCCTAGATCCCCATATTTGGTTATCACCAAAACGAGTCAAAGCACAAGCAAAGACTATTTATCAAACCTTAGCACAACTCGATCCGGGTCAGGAAGCTATCTATCGGGCTAACTTTGAGAAATTCAGTCAGGAATTAGACGCATTAGATCAAGAAATTCGGCAAAACTTGGCAGGGGTCAAAAACCAAAAATTTATGGTGTTTCATCCCGAATGGGGCTATTTTGCCCAAGATTACGGTTTAGAGATGATTGCGATCGAAATCGAAGGCAATGAACCCAGTGCTGCCCAGTTAAGTCAACTAATCAAACAGGCAAAAAAAGAGAATATTAAAGTTATTTTTACTCAACCAGAATTTAGTCAGAAAAGTGCCGAAACTATTGCTAGGGAAATTGGGGGACAGGTAATCCCTATCAGTGCCTTTGCTCAAAATTGGAGTGAAAACCTGCGACAAGTTTCCCAAAAAATGGCCACAGTTTTAAATCAGTAATTGCTTGTATATGTCAACGATCATTACCATTAATAATCTCTGGGCCGGCTACGAACAGGAACCCATCCTCGAAGATATTAATTTAACCATTGAAGAATTAGATTTCCTGGGAATTATCGGTCCGAATGGAGGGGGAAAAACTACCCTGCTTAAGGTTTTACTGGGATTAATTAAACCTTGGCGGGGAGAAGTCAGTATTTTGGGGCAAAGTGTCCAAAAAGGTCGGGAATTAGTCGGTTATGTGCCGCAGTTTGTCGAATGCGATCGCTCATTTCCCATCACTGTGGGTGAGGTGGTGAAAATGGGGAGATTGAGCAGCAAAAAACTCTGGCAAGGCTATAGTAAAAAAGATGAGGTAAGGGTAGATAAAGCTTTAGATAGTGTGGGAATGTTAGGGTTGAAAAAAAGGTCGATTGCTGAACTTTCGGGGGGACAGCGCCAACGGGTTTATATCGCTCGCGCTTTAGCGGTAGAACCCCGTCTCTTGATTTTAGATGAACCCACTGCTAGTGTCGATCCCCAAATGCGTGCTAGTATTTTTTCCCTGTTGCAAGAATTGAATGAGTGGATGACCATTTTAATTATTTCCCATGATCTGGGAACCCTATCTACCTATGTTAAATCGATCGGTTGTCTCAATCGTCGTCTCTATTATCACGGCCAAAAATCTCTCACTACCGCTATGCTAGAACAAGTGTATTGTTAAAAGTTTTCTCCCTTTCTACTGTCAAAACCCTTGACAAATCCCCGCACTTGACATATACTCGTATATATAATGGGAATCCGTGCCTGCCTGCGAACCCTCTTTTTTTAGGTTAGATAAGCGTCAAGAAAATAAAAATCTAATACTTGACCAGCGCTAAAGAGGATAGGTTATGACAACTAAAGACTTATACGAACAAGACTATCCTGCTTGGTTAGAAGAAACGGCCAAACAACTGCGACAAAGACAGACAGATGTATTGGATTGGGGAACCAACAGAGACAAAAA
>NZ_JADBUZ010000137.1:0-37048 GCF_020245305.1 Microcystis sp. M20BS1
GAGAACTTCTTTAACTAACGATCAAGAGCTTGAACAGGAGGACAGAGAGTTAATTATGAGATTATCACCTTTATACACTTCCCGTCTTCAGGAAGAACTGGATGCTGGCCGTCAACAAGGTCTTCAACAAGGTCTTCAACAGGGTCTTCAACAGGGTCTTCAACAGGGTCTTCAGCAGGGTCTTCAACAGGGTCTTCAACAGGGTCTTCAACAGGGTCTTCAACAGGGTCTTCAACAGGGTCTTCAACAGGGTCTTCAACAGGGTCTTCAACAGGGAGAACGTCTGGTGATAGAAAATTTATTGAAAGCTCATTTTGGTAATTTAGACCCAGATTTGTCCCTGATCATTGATCGCATTTTATTATTACCAGTGGAGGAGTTTACCCCTTTAATAATTAATTCATCTCGCACAGAATTAATTGCCCACTTTTCCAATTAAAAGCATAACTCAATCCTTTGATGATACTGGATTTTAAAATTGGCTGATTAACCAGAGCAGGCAATTTTCTGGGCAAATTCGGGGATATTTCAGCTTTCTTGCTAATTTGTGGCCAAATTAGCGGCAATTTAACTCTGATGGCCTGAGAATAGCTTTTCTAAAGCTTCCTTCAAGGTTGGTTCCATGACAATTTTATTTTGATAAGCAACTGTTACTCTAGCGATTGTCGGGACACTATTTTGGTCTGCCACTAGATACAAAGGTTCTACATAAAGCAGCGATTGTTCAATGGGAATAATTAATAGGTGTCCTTGCAAAACTTTAGAACCGTCCCGATTCCAAAGGGAAATCTGTTGAGAAATATCTGGATCTTGGTTAATTAAAGCCTCAATTTGATTCGGTCCGTACACTAACCTTTGTTTAGGAAATTGATAGAGCAATAACTTACCATACTCTCTATCATCTGAACGAGCTGCCAACCAAGCGATTAAATTTTGCCGACTAGAGGGAGTATAGGGATGGAGGAGAATAAATTCTTCTTTGTCGGAATCGGGCAGTTTCATGATTAAATAATAGGGTGATACAGCCTGGGGTTCCGTGCCGTAAATTTCTAGGGGAATTTCCCATTGATCCTCCCGATTATAAAATACTTGCGGATCGGTCATGTGATAGGTTAATAATCTTTCTGCTTGGGTACTAAATAAATCTTCGGGATAACGGATATGACTGCGGAGAGTTTTCGGCATTTCTGCTAAAGATTTAAAGAGATGAGGAAAGATTTTACTCCACGTCTGAATAATTGGATCATTTTCATCGGCAACATAGAAATTCACCGTTCCATGATAGGCATCCACTACCACTTTGACCGAATTGCGAATATAGTTAAATTTATCTTTACCCGGGTCAGAATAGGGATAGCGATCGCTGATAGTATAAGCATCAATAATCCAATGTAATTTACTACTACTATCGCCCACATCTGCCGCTACTAAATAGGGGTTGCGATCATAATTTAAAAAAGGTGCGATAGTTTGCACGCGATTTTGGATATCACGACGCATTAATAAGCGAGTTTCGGGAGTAAAATCTTGGCTAAATAACATTTGCCAATCCCGCAGATAAAGGGCAAATAGCCAACGTCTCCACCCCTTCCCCACTAAGATTCCTCCCTTTCCATCGTAGGTATTATAGACATTTCCATCCCCGCTAGGAAAATCCAATTCTTCTGCGGTGGTGGGAGTCATCACATAATTATTAGTTAATTCCCCGTAGTAAATGCGGGGTTTACCAATGGGAATACTATAATCAATTAATTCGCTAGAGGTTTGTAGAGCTCCTTCGTCTTTATTTGTGCCGATATCTTTGACAAAATAGTAGGGTAAACCCCCGGCAGCCACTAAATTAACTGGGGAAAGAGTGAACCCATAACCGTGGGTATAAACGAGATGTTTATTCACCCAAGTATTAGCAGAAGTGGGAACCGCACTATAATCTAATTCTCTAGCGGCAATAATGGTCTGTTGTTTTTCAGATATTTGACGTTCCTCGATTTTTTCAGGCAGTCCTACGCGTACCCGATAGCGATCGATATCAGCATCGGGGAATTTATAATATAAGCGAATTTGCTGTAATTGTCGGTTAGTTTCTAGCAGTGGTTTGGTGTCCCAAAGACGAATATTATCGATAGTTAGATGGTTTCTCTCTAAAACTTCGGCATTTAATTCGGCCTGTGGATCGAAAACTTGGGCATCAATTCTATCTAAGGAAAAAGCCGCTCTTGTGGATTGAATACTTCTTTCGATATAGGGTCTTTCTCTCACTAATTCATTCGGTTGTACGACAGTTCTTTGCAATAGTCCACTGATACTTGTGCCACTTATCCAAACAATTAAATAGAGAAATACAGGAACTAAGTAGGGGAAAAATACCAACTTTTTCTTAGTATTTTTGTATAACTTGCGACGGTCTTTTTTACCAAATAATGCTTTTTCTCCTAACCATATAGAGGTTATTCCTGCAATAATTCCCAGAATAATTTCAATAAATTGACCAACATGAACATCGATATAACCCGCACCATAAACTACCCCTTCCGGAGAGTAAAGTAGCAGGTAACGCTGAATAATATGGTGTAATACTAGCAGCCCCATTAACCCACTCCACAGGGCGTATAAATGACGCAGTTGCGGACGGGAAAACCCCGGAAATGTTCCCAGAGAAAGACTATTACCCGAAAAAAGATAGGTTAAAATAACAGCAAAAAGAGTATATATTCCCACACCACCGAGCCATAATTCTAGTAACTGCCACAGGGGTAATTGAAAGATATAAAAACCTAAATCATTCCCGTATTGAGGATCGTTAATATTGAAAGGAACACCATAAAAATATTTTAAAAAATTCGCCCACTGCCCAGCAATAATAAAAGATAGCATTACAGTAAATACTATAGATATTATTCTCAAAAAATACTCGGTTTTAATTAATAATCCCAAGACTAAAAGAGCGATAATTACCCCTTGCCAAAGATTACTAGAAATATCGGTTAATACTTGCCTAATCCAAACTATTTGCAGAGGAGAACTTAGGGAAGAACTAAGGTTAGGGAGATTAAAATCTGGTGTCCAGAGACTGAGGGCTAGTTTACTGTAATACAATAACATTGACCCAATCCAAGCTCCAATTCCCGTTGCGATAATCAAAAGACTGAGTAAATTAATACTGGGAGATTGAGGACTGGGAGGATAACTATCTTCTTTCGGTTTTTGCCAACGAAAACGCTGGGCTAAACGTAAATTAGTAAAGATAAAAAGTAGAGAAAGAATCGCACTTCCCCAACCTAATCCTAGTTGCCAAGATAATTGCTTCAGGAAAGTGTTTAAATAACCCATCTCGGTAAACCAGAGGCTATTGGCCACCACTAACACCCCCAACTCCCCGATCACAAGGCAGCCGAGAAACAGTAAAATGGGTTTAGCGATCGAGCTTCGGTTATGTCTGATCAGCATAAATAAAGTGATAAGGGAGAGTCTTCTTTCATTCTAGCGATTTTAGTTTCTCCCTGCTGCTTTTTCTTAATTTAAAGATAAACTTAAGAAACTATAGCCGGGTTAGGGCAATAATTTAGCTGAAAGTCAGCAATTTTCCCTAATTTTAGCGAGGATTAGCAGACTGGAGTATTTCCCGAAAAATCCTGCGTCGATAGGAAGGAGATTCATTGCTCATATTCCATAAAGTTTCGTAGAAAAAGAAAGAAACACCAAAATTTTTTTGTCTCGATTTTTCCACTTGTTGAGTAATATTAACCATCGGAATCGGACGACCTTTTAAACCAGATAAAATCCCAATAGCCACGGGGATAGATTCTCTAGCTTGCTGTAATTCTGGTTGCGATAATTCCCAGTCAAAGGCGTTCATATCAGTTCGATACACTTGTATTATTAACTCATCAATCAAGTTTTTTTGCTGCCATTTTTGCCAATCTAAAAGATAGGACTCTAGAGAGAAAGTGTAGGGATTAGGAGATAGGGAAATAATTGCTTTAGGTTGCTGCTTTTTAATCGTCTGGGCTAAACTATTCATATAGTCAGTAATTTTATCGGCCCGCCATTGAATCCATGCTTTATCTTGGTAATCTTGCGGTGGTAATTGTCCAGAATGTTCCCTTTGATAGAGTTTAATCGTGGTTTCATCATAGCCAAAATCGGTGGGATAACCAAAATGATCATCAAACTGAATTCCTTCTATATCGTAGTTAGTAATAATCTCGCTGACTAAATCCGTAATAAAGTTTTGTACTTGCGGATGTAAGGGATTTAACCACACCCGTTGATGCACTTTTCCTTCCCACCAAATCACACTTTTATCCTGTCTTTGGGTTAACCAATCGGGATGTCGTTTGGCTAATTCTGAATCCGCAGGAGCCATAAAACCAAATTCAAACCAGGGAATAATTCTTAATTTTTTCCGATGACCTTGGCTAATTATTTCCTTTAAAAAGTCGCGATTTTTTAAAGATTCATGGGGATCGATCGCTCGTCCTGTCACTTTTTCTGCTACCCTAGAAGGATAGAGTGTATAACCCCAATTCCAGACCGTGGGATAAATAGTGTTAAAGTTTAAATCGGCCAACCTATCAAGGGCATCTTTTAGGGTTTCCCGTTTAAATAATACCTCACTATCGATATTAGTTAACCAAACTCCACGAATTTCTGGTTTTTCTTGGGTTTGATTGGTGGATTGTGCGGGAAAATTAAAGGTTATCGTCATGATACAAGCAAAGATAATTAAAAATATTAACCAGCTTATTTTCCCGTATCTTTGACTATAAATCACTAAACCATCGGCGAAATTATTAAAGGTTTTACTGATTTTATTCATAATGGGAAGTGGGGGAGTGGGGAGACTTATCAGTTATCAGTTCACTGATAACTGATAACTGATAACTGATAATGGCTAAATTATCTCTCTAAATTGCGAGGATCTAGAGAATCGCGTAAACCATCACCGAGTAAATTAAAAGCTAAAACGGTGAGAATAATTAACAAAGCAGGCGGCCAAATTAACCAAGGTTGTAGAACAATAATTGAGGCATTGGTAGCCAGAGAAAGCATATTTCCCCAACTAGGATCCGGCTGTTGAATTCCCAAACCAATTAAACTTAAAACCGATTCGGCCACGATAAACCCCGGCACGGCTAACGTAGCAGAAATAATTATATAACTGGCAGTTTGGGGCAGCACATGACGCAGAATAATATAAAGGGGTTTTGCTCCCATAGCTTTGGCGGCCTGAATAAATTCCTGTTCTTTCAGGGATAAAACTTGACCGCGAATTACCCGCGCTAATCCCGACCAACTGATAAAAGAAGTAATCAAGACGATTAATAAAAAGCGCTGGGTGCTGGTTAATCCTGCGGGTAAAACAGCCGCTAGGGCCACGAGTAAATATATGCCGGGGATAGTCATTAAAACTTCCACAAAACGCATTAAAATCCCATCTAACCAACCGCCAAAATAGCCAGAAACGCCACCGACAAATAAACCGATAGGGAAAGAAATTAAAATCCCGACTAAACCGATAAATAAACTAATTCTGCCCCCGAAAATCAGGCGACTAAAACTATCGCGTCCCGATTCGTCAGTTCCCAATATATTGATTCTACCATCGCCGATGACCCCGAACAGATGGAGATCAAAAGGGATACCGGGGAATAAAGTTACTTCATCCCATTTTGGCGGCAAAGGTAGGCGAATTTGACCAAAATTATAGGTTTCACCCTGAACCAAGAGACGCAGCGGCAAGGGTTTGTTAAAATCTCTCATTAGCTTCCGCTCACCAGTTTCTATATTAATAGCACTTTGAGTGGTGGGATAGACGTGGGGGCCAATCCACTCACCCTTGTTACTTCCCGACTGCGAGCGCCAAAAGATTTGGGTAGGGGGTAAGAGAGACTGACCGGGTTGGGAGGAGTAGGGAGAGTAGGGAGCGACAAAATCCGCCGCCATTACGCTTAAATAGAAGATTAACAGTAAAACTGCTCCCCAACGGGCGAGAGGATTATCTTTGAGTTTGTGCCACCAGTCCATAGGCGATGAGGTCAATAGGAGAGTTAATCTTTATTTTGCTAGTTTGATTGCTACAATTTATCATACCAACAAAAAAGCTGTCTAATGTTTATCAATCCCCTTGTTTATGAGAAATCTCCTGTCTATCGTCAAGATTTTGAGACAGCGCAACCGTTTAAGCATTTGGTCATCGATAATTTTTTAGTGAGGGAGCAAGCGCAAATTTTGCTAGAAAATTTTCCCAGTTTTAATTCGCAAAAAGCCATTAGTGAGTTAGGAAAAGTTGGCGGGAAGGCGGTTAATGAGGATTTAATCGGTTTGGGGGGTGTTTATCAACAGTTTGGCTGCTACGTTCAAGCTCAAGAGTTTTTAGAGTTAATTTCCCAATTAACCGGTATTGATAATTTAATTCCAGACCCTAGTTTTTATGGGGGTGGAACCCATGAAAATTTACAGGGTCAAGAATTAGACCCTCACATTGATTTTAACCTCGATGAGCGTCACTGGTATCATCGCCGCTTGAATTTATTAATCTATTTAAATCCCCAATGGCAAGCAGATTGGGGAGGAAATCTAGAGTTACATTCCAATCCTCGTCAACCAGAAGAAAATAAGATTAAATCTTTTGTACCTATCTTTAATCGTTGTCTTATTTTTGAAACCAATGAACATTCATGGCATGGATTTTCTCAGATTAATTTACCAGAAAATCAACGGCATTTATCCCGGAAATCTCTTTCTATCTATCTCTATACTAAAGAACGTCCAGCCGAGGAATTATCACCATCTCATACAACTTTTTACATCCCGCGCCCGCTGCCAGAAAATATTCAACCCCATCAAGTTTTAAGCTCGGAAGATTACCAACAAATTAAAATTTTATTGAAAAGACGGGATGATTTAATTCGTTTTTATCAAGATAGAGAACTGAAAGAATCTCAGGATTTAGTTAGTTTAAAATCCCATATTAAGCGCTATCTATCCCTCCAATATCCTCGCCTATGGAAAATTATTAAAAGTTTACCCCGTTGGCAAAAGTGACCAGAAAAAAATCCCTATTTTCCAATCAAAGAAAGTAGGGAATAATCAAAAAAACTGACTGGGAACTTAGCCTAATAACTGGGTAGCACGGGTAGTTAAAGCATTGGCAGTTAAACCATTATAGGCCATAATTTCCCCGGCGCTGGCGGTGGTTTCTCCCCGTTTCCAAGCGAAGACATCCCGACGCGCATTACTGCGTAACATAATCGGTTCTAACATGGCACTTGTACCACCGGTTACTCCGATTAAAGCATCACCAGCAAAGAGACTTTCAAAACCAGCATCATCGAGGAAATTATTATCCGCTTCCGAGCTAGTTTCACTCATCACATCGCTAGGACGATAGAGACGACGGGGATTAATTACCGAGACGATTTTTACCCCGATTCCTGCTGCTTCTAACTGTTGTGCAGACTCAAAGACGGGTAATAAAGTCATATCACCAATGACGGCAAAAACGACTTTTTTGCTGCCTTCCGATTCGTGGAGAATTACGCCGCCTTTTTCTAAAGCTTGACGGGTTTGCTCAAAGGTGGTTCGCACCGGTAAAGGCGATTTACTAGCGGTGATTGTAATGCCTTTATTGCTAGTTCTTAACGCCCATTCATAGCAGACTTGAATACTGTTAGCATCGCAGGGAAAGAGAGGGAAAATATTACCATTTCGCATCATAGCGGCGAAATAATTTTCAATCTCTGGGCGTTGGTGTGTCCAACCATTACGTCCTTGCTCCAAGGCTCCGGCGGTGAATAAAGTAATAGTAGAAGGGGTGGGACGACGTAACTCGGCCATCGCTTGGGTTACAGTCTGCCAAATCGGTAAACCATTGATAGCAAAAGACTCGTAGGAACACCATAAAGTCCGCGCTCCCAAGAGAGATAAACCGACGGCTAAACCAGCACAGGCATCCTCGCTTAAAGGCTCATAAACTTGACCGTTAGGTGCTTGGAAATAGGTATCATCGGTGGTGGGGTGAATAATCTTTAAACCGACGTTAATATTATTAATTCCCGAAGCGGCATTACCATCAGCATTAGTGACAACAAAATTGGGGTCAGCTTTACCCACAGCTACCACTAATTCCCCCATAGCAGTGGTGGCCACTTTTTTATCTCCACCCACAGTATATTCGGTCATCGGTAAGGTTCCTAAATCCGGCAGCGGTAAGACTTTTTCCGTTACCACTGTTTCCGCTGCCGGACCCCCTCCAGAGCGCTCGAAATTAGTACGAACAATTGCCCAAGCTTCAGGGAGTAAAGCGCGTTCTTGTAAGGCAGCAACGATATAATCTTTTTCTAGAGAATCTCCCGGATAAAGATTATGGGAAGCCGCTCCCCGTTTGTGAACTCCCGCCCCTTTCAGTTGTTTAATAATGATCACCGTTAGTTTACCACCTAGGGCTAATTGGGAGGCTTTATCCGTGGCTATTAACACCGCTTTCATGAACTCCAGACGCTGGTTAAAAGAGAATTTGGTGCTATCTACATATTCCCCATTTTGATTAGCATCATCGAAGTCTTTAGCATTAATAAGAATCACTTCCTCGAAACCATTACCGCGCCAATAGGCTTCCATTTCGGCGTTAGTTTTCAGGGACACCATGCTATGGTGTTCTTGGGAATAGCCATTCCAGACTAAAATCGGCAAAAAATTAGTAATTTCTGGATAAGCAGTGTGAAAATGACCAAAACTACTCATAATGTAGGGTTCTCCTAAACCACCATCCCCGATAGTCACAGGGAAAAGGGTATTAGGGTGTAATTTGGCCGCCGCCATGGCAAAATGTTGTCCTTGGCCCAAAGGACCGGCCGGCCCGAGCAGTCCGGGGATTTGTCCAGAAAGATGCCCTAAAAGTCCGTGTTTTTCCCGAAAACGTTCTCCCAATTCGGTGACGTTGCTGATGCCCATGGCTTCGAGAGAGCGATCGAGAAAGACGTTACTATAAAAACCGGGGGCATGATGGCCCACTTCGGTGAAAATATTTTTCTGGCCTAACATCATCAAAGAGGCAATTACGTCGGCAGCGCTGGCAAAACCGCCGGGGTGTCCCGATTCTTTGGTAGCGGTGATTTGTAGGGTGAGGTAACGCAAAGCATCGGCGGCTAGGAGGGTTTGATAGATAGCATTTGGGTCATTAGCGGCACTAATAGCAGTTTTTCCCTCAGCGATAGCGGCTTTTCCTGCATATTTATCAAATTCGGGTAAGGAACCCCCAAAATATTTTATCCCTTGACAAAAATCGGGAATTGTGCTAGTAGCTGTCATAAAATTAATATACCCCTTTACATACAGGCAATCGTTAAAACCATCTTACAGTTAGCGGTAACTCTCGATAGATGCGATATTACAGGGGGTTTCCATAGGCGATCGACTATTTGTGCTACACTGATCGCCAATGTTAGCAATAAAATTAATCCTATTGATCATGTTAAATAGCAGCCAATTACAGCATTTAATCAGCAAATCACTGCGTTATCTATTAATTATCGGCACTATTGCCCCTCTAACTTCCTTAGAGGCTCGCCCAGTCCAAGCTACTCCTCCTAGTAGTGCTGCACCCCCTAAAGAAGCGATTGCCCCTATCCCCGCAGAAAGCAAAGATTACACCCTAGGAGAAGGGGATAAAGTGCGCGTCACCATCTACCAAGTCGCGGATTTAAGCGGCGATTTCCTCGTCTTACCCGATGGAACCCTAACTTTACCTCTGATTGGTAGCGTCAAAGTGGAGGGAATGACCGTCACCGAAGCCAGCCAAACCCTGGCCAAACGTTACACCACCTATCTCAAACGTCCCGTGGTTACTGTTAGCGTTCTCACCCCCCGGCCTCTGCAAATCGCCATCGCGGGGGAAGTCAATCGTCCGGGTACTTATACAATTAACCCCGAACAAAGCCAAAAAACGCCCCTATTGACGGAAATAATCCGGCAAGCGGGGGGAGTGACTACGGTGGCCGATATTGGTCAAGTTCAAATCCGACGCAACCTCAAGGGACAAGAACAGCTGATTCAAGCCAATCTCTGGCAATTAATCCAAAAAGGCGATACAACCCAAGATATTAGCCTTAGAGATGGTGATAGCATTGTTATTCCCACTAAAACGACCCTTAGTGTCGGGGAAGTCAATCAATTAGCCGATGCCAATTTTGGACTAGATAGCGATCGAGAAATTAATGTTACTGTGGTGGGAGAAGTTTATCGTCCTGGCTCCCATCGTATTGTCCCCAATCAAGTTAACACCGTCACCACAGAGAATAATCGCGGAATTCGACGACAACCAGCCCGACTAACCCAAGCTATCCAAGAAGCGGGAGGTATCAAACCCCTCGCTGATATCCGACAGGTGCAAGTGCTGCGTTATACCCGTGACGGTTCCCAGCAGAAAATTCCTGTAGATCTCTGGAGTTTGCTCGAAAAAGGTGATATAACCAGCGATATCTTTCTTCAAGAAGGAGATACGGTGATTATCCCTACCGCTACTGAAATCTCGGCCCAGGAATCAGAAACCCTAGCATCGGCCAGTTTTGCCCCTAAAACCATTAACGTGAAAGTGGTCGGGGAGGTGAAAAAACCGGGAACAATTGAAGTTCCTCCCAATACCCCTCTCAATCAGGCAATTTTAACCGCAGGAGACTTTGATAAGCGTCGCGCTAATCAGTCCACAGTGGAATTAATTCGTCTCAATCCTAACGGAACCGTCACCAAAACCTCAATTAACATCGATTTTTCCCAGGGTATCAACGAGAAAACTAACCCGATTCTCCGCAATAATGATGTGGTGGTGGTTCATCGTAGCGGTCTGGCCGCCACTACCGATACCCTAGGTACGGTTTTAAGTCCCTTTACTGGTGTTACCGGTATCTTCAACGGATTGTTAAATCTTTTACGTTAAAAAAGTTTACTTTACCCGGATGTCATTAGCTAAGTAATCGAGCTAATAATAGATATAGAAACGGCGAAAAGTCGTGAGCGGTCACGGCTTTTCTGCTCAATAGACTCAGGAAAGAAAACTATGATTTTTCTCCTTACTCTAGCCCTAATCTCCCTGTCGATTAGCTACAATGTTCACGGCGAAATAATTAGCCTCAGTACCTGCTTATTGGGTCTTTTTTGTGGCTTATTAAGTTTGTTCTTTACACCCCTACTGGTAAAGGTTTTTATCCTTGTCACTTTAGTCCTCTTTAGCTGAGATTTTAAACCCTAAACTCGACTAAAACCCTAAGCATACTTAACCCATCAAAAAAACTGTTATGCAAAAACGCTATCTCGGTCAGACTAATATAGAAATTACTCCCCTTCTCGTGGGTACTTGGCAAGCAGGAAAAAAGATGTGGGCAGGTATTGAAGATGAGGAAAGTATTAGGGCTATTCGTGCCGCTTTTGAGGCAGGAATTATCACTATAGATACAGCCGAAATCTACGGGGAAGGTCACTCGGAATCGATTGTCGCTCAAGCTTTGGCCGATGTGCGAGAACAGGTAATTTATGCCACCAAAGTTTTTGCTAATCACCTTAAATATGAGCAAGTTATCGCAGCTTGCGATCGCTCTTTAAAAAACCTCCAAACTGATTATATCGATCTTTATCAAATTCATTGGCCTAGTGGCTCATGGAACACGGAAATAGTGCCTATTTCTGAAACTATGGCCGCTCTTAATTATCTGAAAGCACAGGGAAAAATTCGCGCTATAGGGGTTTCCAATTTCTCCCGCTCTCAACTGGAAGAAGCTCGTCAATACGGCAGAATTGAGAGTATTCAACCTCCCTATTCTCTCTTTTGGCGCTCGGTAGAAAAGGAAATTATGCCCTATTGTATAGACAATAATATTTCTATTCTGGCCTATTCTCCCCTTGCCCAAGGTTTATTAACAGGAAAATTTAGAAACGGTTATCAGTTGGCAGCAGAGGATCATAGAATTAAAAATAAACTCTTTCATGGCGAAAACTTTCAGAGGGTACAAGCGGCTTTAAATCAATTAGAACCGATTGCTAACCGCTATAATTGTTCCCTAGCTCAATTATCTCTTGCTTGGTTAATTAAGCAACCTCAAACTAATGCAATTGCTGGGGTAAGAAATGCCGCTCAAGCAGTTAATAACGCTCAAGCAATGACAATTAATTTAATCCCAGAAGACCTAAAATTAATTGATAATATTGGTAAACAGGTAACTGATTTCTTAGATGATAATCCCGTGCTGTGGAATTTCTAAAAGTTATACAGCAGTTATCCTAAGGGTGAGGATAGAAGTTTTGGTTAATTCTCAGGAAAAAGCCTGTATAATGATGGCTATAGTCCGATTCTTACCGCAGGATTATCCCTATGGCTAAATCGAAAAAACAGAATCTGCAATGGATTAAAGAAACCCTCGACTTAAATCCAGATCATAACTGGAAATCTAGTCCGGGTAACAGTATTTTTGTAGCTGGTCGCGGTGCAGTGCGCTTTGAAGTTCCTCAAGATTGGCATTTTGAACCCGATGATAATTCCTTTCGTTTTTTAGATAGAAAACCCCCCGATGATGATTGTCGTTTAGAGGTTTCCTATAATTTACTTCCCCCCGGAGATTGGAAAGAATTACCCCTAAAAGGAATGGTCAAAAAGTTAGCTCGTGAAGATAGCCGCAATCCTCACGAAATCGGCGAAGTTATCCAAGAAAAACGCCAAACTGTCCGCATTGTTTGGGTGGAAATTCAATTCATCGATCCCCAAGAAAATCGTCCCGCTTATTCGCGCATTGCCGTGGGTATTGGTTCCGGGGTTCAATGTTTAATTACTATGGATTATTGGGTCGATGATGCGGACAAATTCACCCCCGTCTGGGATACGGTTATCTCCTCGCTGGTGTTAGGTTTATACATTCGTGATCCCCGCAGCGGTTTAGCTTTCCCCGACTAAAGGTAATAGCAATTTTGCAGGAAAATTTCCTTGACAAAAAACCTTAATTGTGATAGTAGAAAAATCGATCGCTCGACTCTGGTGGGGATAGCTGCCGGTCCCCGCATTGACGGGATGTGCAGGAAAGCAAGAGGCACTGAGACTCAAACGCAAGCTATGACCTTGAGGAATAGTGATAAAAGTAGCCTGCATGGCCATATTTAGGGATGATTCGGGATTATTTACCCGTTTATAACCCTGAGTGATATTAAAAACTCGACCATCGGGGGTAACTTGAGAAACCACCGCGCAGATATCGAAACTAACCGCATCTGCTTGACAATAACAATCCAGACGGGGACTACCCAAAATCGTTAAATCCTTCTCTAGAGGGGGAGAAGTATAGGTAATCACATCACTGCGACAGTCTAGCATGGTGCGGTCGAATATTCCCCCCGGTAGGGCGCTATGACCTCCTAAAGATGGAACCGGTCGCCAAGGATCGTGAACGATGGTATCCTCGATCGCAGGTTCTAACAAAATCGCGCTTAATTTCCCCTCATCCTCGCGCAGATTGGCTAAACCCTGACTAGCAAGATAATAAATTTGCTGATTTTCTGTGGAAAAATTTTCCAGATATTGCCATTGATTAGACCCCATTTGAAATAGATACAGGGGAGGATTTTTAAATAACTCCGTTTCCTGACCTTTTAAGAAATAATCAAACCATTGCAGCTGCATTTTATCCACAGGACTAATTGCCTCTTGACCATAATCTATCTCTCCTACTTTTCTCCCCCAGGGTAGATGAGTCCAAGGACCAATAATTAGCCGTTGGGGATAGACAGAACGACTTTGCATTTCTTGGTATAAACTCAAAGTTCCCCGGAGATGAGGATCGAACCAACCCCCGATATGTAACATCGGTAAATCGATATTTTTTAAAAGGTTTTGCGGTGATAAATTTTGCCAATAGTCATCGGGAAGATAACGAGTAATCCAATCGTGATAAAAAGAATCGGCGGCTAAATCCTGTAAAATTTGGGGAGAGGCTGCAATAGGATCAAAAAGGGGTAAATTTCGGGAAGCTACCCAGAGTTTTTGATAGGCAGTTTCGTCCCCTTTTAATCTAGCTGTTTCCGCAGCTAATTGTATTGACCAAGCGAGATTATATTGTAAATTAAATGCTTCATTTTCATAACCCCAATCTCGATATAAATCGTGAGCAATCATCGCTGGGCAAATAGTTTTTAAAGAACCGTGACCATTAGCAGCCGCATATAATTGGGTCATTCCCTGATAGGAAAAACCATACATTCCCACCACACCCGTATTATTAGAAATAGTTAAAACCCATTCAATAGTTTCTAATCCGTCGCTAATTTCATGGGCAAATAAATTAAAATTTCCCGTCGAGTTTCCCCGTCCCCGCACATCCTGAATTACTACAATATAACCCTGACTTGCATACCAGCTAGGATGGGCATAAACCACCGTGGAAGCGATCGCTTTTCCGTAGGGTTGTCGCATTAGTAAAATGGGAAAAAATTCCCTACTATCGGGACGATAAATATCGGCAGCTAAACTAATTCCATCTTTGGTGATGAAACTAGCTGTTTCTTTTTTTATGGGGTAGGGATTAAACATTATTATCTCTTTCAGATCAAAAATACTGTCAGGTGGCTCAATCGAGAAAACTTGACCAAGACTAGATAAAGCTTAACTAAATGTTACAATAAAGGCGGACTGCCTCAATTGCCTAAGACTGGAGAAAAATCAGCGATGCTACGACTAGAGAAAATTAGTAAGATTTACCCAACGGGAGAAGTGTTAAAAGATGTCACTTGGGAAGTAAAAACTGGCGATCGCATCGGGTTGGTGGGAGTCAATGGGGCCGGAAAATCCACCCAACTGAAGATTATTATGGGGGAAGTGGAACCCACCGCCGGGGAGATCATCCGTCCTACCAGTCTCCATATCGGCTATCTTACCCAAGAATTTGAAGTGGATCCCCGTCGGACGGTACGCGAGGAATTTTGGACGGTGTTTCAAGAAGCGAATCAAGTCCACCATCAACTAATAGAAATTCCCCAACACATGGAAAAAGCCAATCCCGAAGAATTAGATCGCTTAATTCATCAATTGGATCGCCTACAAAGACAATTTGAAGGGTTAGATGGTTACGGACTAGAAGCACGCATCGAGAAAATTTTACCGGAAATGGGCTTCACTGTTGATGACGGCGATCGCTTGGTAAGTTCTTTTAGTGGTGGTTGGCAAATGCGGATGAGTTTAGGCAAAATTCTCCTGCAAACTCCCGATATTTTACTCCTCGATGAACCAACTAACCATTTAGACTTAGAAACCATTGAATGGTTAGAAAAATTCCTCAAGGATTTAACCACTCCCATGGTCATAGTGTCCCACGACCGGGAATTTCTTGATCGCCTCTGTACCAAAATTGTCGAAACTGAAAGGGGGGTTTCTACCACTTATCTAGGTAATTATTCTGCCTACCTACAGCAAAAATATGAACAACAATCCGCTCAGTTAAGTGCCTACGAACGTCAACAAAAAGAACTAGAAAAACAGCAAGTTTTCGTCGATCGGTTCCGGGCCAGTGCCACCCGTAGCACCCAAGCAAAAAGCCGGGAAAAACAATTAGAAAAGGTGGAAAAAATTGAAGCACCAATCGCCGATGTGCGTACCTTAAAATTCCAGTTTCCTCCAGCAGTTCGTAGTGGTCGAGAAGTGGTAACGATTAAAAATCTTGTTCACATTTACGATGATAAAATTCTCTTTTTGGGAGCAAATCTGGAAATAGAAAGAGGCGATCGAGTGGCGTTTTTAGGCCCCAATGGTGCGGGAAAATCGACGCTTTTACGCTTAATTGTTGGGTTAGAAGCTCCCACAGAAGGCTCGATCGAAATCGGTAAACATAACGTTATTCCTAGTTATTTTGAGCAGAACCAAGCGGAAGCTTTAGACCTAACTAAAACTGTTTTAAATACCATTCATGATGAAGTTCCCGATTGGAAAGATGTGGAAGTTCGCAGTCTTTTAGGGCGATTTTTATTCAGTGGGGAAACGGTATTAAAAAAAGTAGAATCCTTGAGTGGTGGCGAAAAAGCACGTCTTGCTTTAGCCAAGATGTTACTTGCTCCCGCTAACTTATTAATTCTCGATGAACCCACCAATCACCTCGATATTCCCGCGAAGGAAATGTTAGAATCGGCTTTAAAAGTTTATGAAGGCACGGTTTTAATTGTTTCCCATGATCGTTATTTTATCTCCCAGGTAGCTAACAAAATTGTCGAGATTCGGGATGGTGAATTAATTGTCTATGCGGGAGATTATCACTATTATCTAGAAAAACTAGACGAAGAAAAACAAAAAGCCGAACAAAAACGCATTGAAACCGAAAAAGCGGCCAAATCTGCCGCTAAACGCGCTAAACAAAAGGCCAAAAAAGGTTAGAATGTAGAGTATCAACCTATCCACGATTATCTATCAATTAATTAATCTTATGGCAGCTATAAAAGTAGGCGATCGAGTTCCTAATTTTTCTCTCCCCTCCCAAACAGGGACAACGTTTAATATCGGCGATTTAATCGGTAAAAAATCCCTGGTCATTTATTTCTATCCCAAAGATGACACCCCGGGTTGTACCGCAGAATCCTGCGCTTTCCGCGATAGTTACGAAGTGTTTACCGATGCGGGTGCGGAAGTTATTGGGATTAGTGCCGACAGTCCCCAATCTCATCAACAATTTGCCCAAAAATATAATCTTCCCTTCACCCTTTTAAGTGATAGCGATAACCGAGTGCGGAAATTATTCGGTGTTCCCGCTACCTTATTTGTCCTCCCCGGACGAGTTACCTATATCATTGATAAAGAGGGAATCGTCAGACATATTTTTGATTCTATGTTAGATTTTAAGGCTCACGTTACCGAATCTTTGAACACAATTAAATCTTTTTAGGTTGATGATCACGAAAGAAATCCCGATCAGATAATTACTTGGGAAGAAATTAAAACATCTATCCGATAATTGTGCTGATTCTGACTAAAAAATACGCCAATTAAAGTCTGAATTGCTGCTTCTCCTCTGGTTTTAGCTGATCGCTTATGGATCAAAACTCATCTTAAAACAGAGGAGGAAAAACCACGGTTCTCAACTTAGTTGGGGTTTAACTAGGAGGATTTTTATGCCAAGTAAAATAAAAAGTTGCTCCTTCACCTGCTTGAGATTCTATCCAAATTGTACCTCCTTAACTGTCTTTAGAGACTAGATAGTGATCGGTTGTTCTCCTCGGTTTTAGCCAGCGTCAACCATCGCCAACGTTGATATGTTCTGCTTGTGGAAAAGCTTGCTCAGAAGTGGCAACCCTTTCTAAAAAACAGAAGGGATCACAGTCATCTAATTGAGATAAATTATCAAAACAATCATCGATCGCTTTTCTGGATAAAAAAGGTACTTATAGCGGTTCTCACACCTGTCTGGCAAACTTAAACCTTTGCTGATTAAGCTTTTTAACATCGATAATGTACCTCTTGCGAACAGGAAACGCTATATTATAGAAAAATATTGCTGAGATTTTTCCTATGCCTCTAATTAAAATTCAAACTTCTGTCACCTCCCTCGATGATGAGACAGTTAATCAACTTTTGCAGAGTCTTTCGGCTAAATTAGCTAAACATCTGGGAAAACCCGAATCCTATGTGATGACAGCTTTAGAATCGGGGATAAAAATGACTTTTGCTGGCACTTTTGAGCCAGTGTGTTATGTGGAGATTAAAAGCGTTGGTTCTATTTCCGCCGCTCAAACTAAAAGCATGAGTAGTGATTTTTGTCAAGAAATTGAGGCTTATTTAGGAATACCGAAAAATCGCATTTATCTAGAATTTGCCGAGGCGAAAGGTGATCTTTGGGGATGGAATGGCACTACTTTTGGCTAATTTATGCCAAAATTATCGGAGATAGGGCTTATTTTAACTCTCTGGTTAAGATTTTCGCCTGTTCAATCCAAGCTAACATCACCGCAATATCGGGACATAAATCGCGTCTTTGCAGATTAGCCACCTGAAAGCGGAGAATCTGTCGATGCAATTGCTGAATTGATACCTGTGCCAATTGCGGGACGGAAGCAATACCGGCATGAACCAGCAAACCGCAGTATTGACAACCCACGGAGGGAATCGAGGCTAATTCCGCCATTGCCACCCACTTATTAATATATTTAGCCTGAATTTGCATTCTTACTGCTAATTTTTCCTTACCCAATTGCGGACGAACTTTTTGCAAAAGTTGTGCGGTGGTCTCGATACCGCAATCCTTTAATTTTTGGCAATCTTGGCCACTTAACCCCGGCAAATATTCAATTAACCAGCTTTGCCTGTGGATAAGTTGCGATCGATTCATCGAAATTATTAACTATTGATAAGTAGTCATGCAAAATAAATTTCCTAGTGAAGACAGGCAAGAGGCAATAGGCAAGAGGCAAAAGCTTTATCGAAATGTGTAATTAATTTTGCTTAGGTACTTAAGTAGATTATAGCAGTTAAGTAGGGAGGCACAATTATTTGTAGGATGGGTTAGCGGTAGCGTAACCCATGGAGCTATCGATTATGAAGAATACATCAGTATTTATAGTTTAGTAATTCAATTAATCAGAAATTTTAAAGATGATCTATTAAATGCCGCCGTGACGGAACAGTATAAAAAAGTCGAAATTATATAGGATTTGCTGAAAAAGTCAATTGGCTGGTGATGGGGTGAGTTTCCTACACTCCACCGATTATGCCTGAAAGCTTGCATTTTTTGCTTATTCATTTTCGGTACCCAAGAAATACCTTAACCAAGATTGTAAAGTTTTAGCACGTCTTCCAACAGTACTTTCTGAAAGTGACGGACACACTTCTAGTAAAAATTCTCTTGCTCTTTCTGGTTTGATTTCGGAGAGATCATGAGCATTTTGCCACTTAAACCATGCCAAACCCACCTTTGAAGCAATAAATTGGTGAGCCAAGAATCTTTTTTTTGATTTTTCTGACAGACGATCAAGCATGAAACAAGCAGTAGTTGGCTGCACTCGTTCGTCAGCCAGATTAAGAATTTCTGCAGCCCTTCTATAGTAGGAAAACTGCCTTTCTGTAATACCATTTCTATCCAAAAACTGTTGTCGAACAGTTGGCAAAGAATGAGGATATTGAATTAACAGCGAAGATAAATCAACAACTCGTTCTAACCTATCAGCTTGTGGAATATCATGAGAAAGAACCCTGATAGATCGTGATTTTAACCCTGTTAAACTAGATATATATTCATGTTCTGTAGAAATTGTTTTAATGACATTAAATTCTGAAGAATTAATGGAGACAGCCATATCTACTCGCAAATCATCCTCTTTGATTTTTGTGACACAATCTTGCCAAATACTAACAACTTCTAAGTCATTTTCACTTTCATTATCAATTTTTCCTGAGGAAAGGTCAGAGATAGTTTTTGCCAGTAAATTTGCGTGATTAGGACTGAGATTGACATGAAGTATAATTGTCCAAGAACCAGGTATTGCCTGCGCTGGAGTAAAAGCGGGAAGTTTATTGATTCTCTCAAAAGTCAGATCGGCAATTTCTTGAAATAACCGCTCTAATTTATCAATTACACTAGCAACTACAGACCAAGATTTTCTATCTTTAGAATGATTGTCAATACGAACTGCAACTGACAATCCATCACTATCAAGAACTGTTCCAATAGTGGCAAGAGACGAAGTGACTAATCGGAGTAACTTGTCTTTTGTCTCTGCCAAATTCTTATCTTCTGTATTGCGCTGTAAACTTTGAGTATTATAAATTTTTTTAATTAAGTCTTGACCAGCAGAAAAAACATTACTATCTGAATATTTGGTTGTCCTGGCTTCTTCAAAAAATATATTAATTCCCTCTGACCATTCAGCTTTTAACTCTGAGTCATCTACTTGCTCTAATAGATTATTACTAAGAGATTGAAGTTCTTGAAGCTGCTTTTTGATATGCGGTGCTTTCGCATAAAGTCTTCCCCAAGTGGCCAAAAAATCAAGAGTTTGTTCGGCAATTAAAGGGGTTCCGTCCGCAAGACTAACTTTAAAAAAAGCGTCGAGGGCAGGGGCAAGAAGCGCAAAAATTGGTAATTCCCAACTATTGACAGAAGCGGTAAGAACAAGTAGGCTGATTCTAGATGGACTATCAGGGGGAATACTATTGCGAGATAAAATTGACGCAATAAATAACCAAACAACCTCATTGTTAATCTCGCTGTCATTCTGTAGAAGCTTACGTCCCAATACCCCTAAGCCGATTTCTGAAGCTTTGATCGATCCCAGTGCCAACAGATCTGCAAACTCTCTAACATGACTATCCACCCTTCTCAGATTGCCGAAAGCTCTATCAATTTCTTCTCTAGCGTTATCACTATCGCCAGAGTCTAAAAATTGTTGTACTCTTCTAAGCATCGTTGTCATTCTGTTTGGGGCGAAGGGATAAAGGTAAGACCACTGCGAATTTCAATATCTACACGGGCGTTTTTAGTTTTACGTTTAGAATCCTGAAATGATTGCGGTTGTGCCTCTGGAGTGACACCACCTTGCTCACTAGCATTTGTAACAAAGCGTTCAGCTTTTCTAAAAGCTTGTTTCCGTTCCTCTCGTTGAAATTCATTGCATTGCCCTTTAATATTAGCAAGAAATAATAATCCTTCTTCAGCAGTAACAGGATTTTTTCTTGCCCAAGAACAACTGTATCCACCCTCTTGCTGGATATCGTCTCCTTGAGCTTGTACCCTCCCACGATAAGGTTCTGACGAACTCGACATATTAAATGTTCAAATTTATTCATTTAAGACAATTATATAGTAATTATCAGCAAAAGTATCAAACAAAGCCCAAATACTTGATTAGAATCAATTATCAAAAGTTTAGCTATAAAATTATGTAGAATGCTTTCGACGACGTACTGGGAAATTACCTGACAAAAAAAAGTTGATAGAACCAAAACGGTCTATCAACTCTTAAAATTATCTATTCAAGAACTAAAAATTAACGTTCTTGAAAGACGATTTTTTTGTCTAGGGAAGGACGGTTATTCGACTTAGAGGGGTACTTACTACCACCACTGCGGGGAGTTTTATTAATCACCGGTTTACTGCTCGTCGCTGCGGGAACTTCCCAATCGGTTTTCATCCACTGGGGACAATTTTGATCGTAGATCATTTGCAGGGCAGCCGCCGCGATCGCTTGGGGATCGTATTCTTCACTTAAATCCCGCACTAAAGGCAAGAAAGAAGCCATACGTTCCCCCGATAAAGCCTCTTTTAGCTGATTTTGCAGCTTGGCCAGGCGTTTTGCTTCTACTTCGGTGCGGCTAGGAATGGGACTAGATTCCAGACGTTGACGCAGACGCTGTTCGATCTGACGCAACAAACGCCGATCGATCGGTTCTACTAAAGATATAGCAGTTCCTGTTTTACCAGCGCGGCCGGTGCGGCCAATGCGGTGAATATAGGTTTCGGCATTATCCGGCAGATCATAGTTAATAACGTGGCTGAGATTTTCCACATCTAGACCGCGGGCCGCGATATCCGTGGCTACCACTAATTTAATTTTGCCCTCGCGGAAACGTTGCACCAGTCGTTCCCGTTGCACTTGGCTTAAGTTACCGTGGTATTCATCCACCGTTTGCCCCGCTTCTTGCAGTTTGCTGGTTAATTCGGCCGCGGTTTGCTTGGTGCGGACGAAAATAATCGCCGATTCTAGGGGTTCGATCTCTAACAGGGGTTGCAGGACTTTTAATTTCGTCCAACCGCGAGGGATCAGATAAATTTTCTGCTCAATCTTAGCAGGAGCGGCCTGGGGTTGAGAAACCGTCACAGAAACGGGAGATTTCAAGAAATTAGCGATTAAATCGCGGATTTCCCGGGGCATAGTTGCCGAGAAACAGGCGGTTTGACGGGTGGAGGGGGATGCTTGCAGAATTTTCTTAACATCATCGATAAAACCCATACTGAGCATTTCGTCCGCTTCATCGAGGACTACCCAGTTTAAGGATTCGAGATGGAGTTTTTTGCGATCAAGCAGATCGATTACCCGGCCGGGAGTCCCGACCACAATCTGGACACCTTTTTCCAGACTGCGGATCTGACGTTCCATGGATTGACCACCACAGACTGTCAGGATAAAGAGACGACGATCATCAGAGAAATCTTTGATGGCGCTGGCCACCTGTTGGGCTAATTCCCGGGTGGGGGTGAGGATTAAAGCTTGAACGTTAGGATTTTTGGTGTCCATGCGTTCCAGTAAAGGCAGGGAATAGGCGGCGGTTTTGCCGGTTCCCGTTTGTGACATTCCTACCATGTCATGCCCTTCTAGAAGGAGAGGGATGGCTTTGGTTTGAATTTCCGTGGGGGTGGTGAATCCAAGCGTTTCTAGGTGTTGAATACGGCTATCGGATAAACCTAAATTGTTGAAACCAGTGGTCATAGGGATTGTTTTGTGGGAATTAAATAAGAAAAATGGAAAAATTAGACTATTTCGCCGTAGAGATCGTAGGTATCGGCCGCAGTGATTCGGACCTGTACGATCGCACCTAGAATCGCCTCCCCTGTCACATAAACCAAGCCATCTACTTCTGGGGAAAAACGAGCGGAACGCCCGATTAATTCGCCTGTTTCTGGGTTTTCCTGTTCGATGAGAACATCGACAGTTTGACCGATATAAGCTTGATTTTTGCGCTCCGAGATTGGTTGCTGAGTTAACATCAACCTTTCGCGGCGTTCGTCCATAATTGCCTGTGGCACTGGATCGGGCAGGCCAAAAGCGGCTGTACCTTCTTCGGCGGAGAAGGTAAACACCCCGACGTGATCGAACTCATGACGCTTGACAAATTCCAGCAGATGGCTGAAATGTTCCTCGGTTTCTCCGGGGAAACCGACGATAAAAGTCGTTCGTAAAACCGCGTTCGGGATAGCTTGCTTGATCCGCTCGATAATGCCATCGTTGACTCGTCCTTGCCAGGGACGGTTCATCCCCCGCAGGATGTCGGGATGGGAATGCTGTAGCGGCAAGTCTAGATAGGGTAAAACATTCGGGCTCTCTCGGATCGCTTCGATAACCTTTGGCGTTAACCCGGTCGGGTAAGCGTAGTGAACGCGAATCCAAGGTATATCGACTTCTGCCAGCGCTCGCAAGAGTTCCGCTAATTTGGGTTCGCCATATAAGTCTAACCCATAATTGGTTGTTATTTGCGAAATGAGAATTAATTCTTGCACCCCTTGGCTGGCCAATTGTCGCGCTTCGGCCACAATGGACTCGATCGATCTCGATCGCTGATCGCCGCGCAGGTGGGGAATAATGCAGAAAGCACAACGATAATCGCAGCCTTCGGCCACCCGCAGATAGGCGACTCCCTCGCTGGTGGTGCGATAACGGGGCAGATTTTCATCGGCGATAAAAGTGGGATCGGTGCTGACTTCTTTGACTCGTTCTCCCGTCTCTACCCGTTCGACGATCTCGACAATTTTCTGATAATCCCCCGTGCCGACAATGGCCACGGCTTCCGGCAATTCCGTCAGGAGTTCATCTTGGAAATGTTGGGCCATACAGCCGGAGATAATAATTTTTTTATTAGCTTCCGCCAGTTCCACGAGGGTGCGAACGGATTCTTCTCTAGCTGCTTGAATGAAACTACAGGTATTAACGATAACGTAATCGGCCAACTCCTCGTCATTATCTACGGGATAGCCGGCCTTGGCCAGCAGTCCTAACATATGCTCGGAGTCGATCCGGTTTTTCTCACAGCCTAGGTGTGAGATAGCGATGGTTGGCTTATTGCCCATGCGATCGAGTATCAACCAAATCTTAAACTTCTCTTTTAATGTTAAGACATTGTGAACTACTCTCAACGGATTTGAGAGCTTCCTGCTTCAATGGGATGCGCTTTCTACCTCGAAAGATAGCAAGTCTTACCTTCCCTCTACAGGCAGCAGTCCTAGTTCCTAAGACCCACACTTTTTCTTGCAACACGACCCGCCGAAGCTCGGTTATCGCTTAAGGAATAGTGGTCAAGACCCGTTTATGATAACATAGTTTTTTGGAATTGTCTATATACAAAGTCAGCATTGATGAGGGGAACTGTGGGGCGAATTACTTCGCCCCTTGAAAAGCCCCGTCCCATCGCACTAAGCGCATCGGGACGAATGCTGGCACTAAGTTAAAATAATTTCCCCCCCGTGGAACCGTGGGTAGGCCTTCACCCTGTTAAAATGGGTGAGCGGCGCATGGTTGGGGACGCTAAGAGTAGTATACGCTGTGAACTTAATTGCAACTTTCAAGACAAAAAACCCGATTATTGGCGTGGTTCATCTCGCCCCCCTGCCCACTTCCCCCCGTTGGGGTGGCAGTCTCAAGACGGTGATCGAGCGGGCTGAACAGGAGGCGACGGCTTTGGCTGCCGGTGGTGTTGATGGTTTGATTATCGAGAATTTTTTTGATGCCCCCTTTACTAAGCAACAGGTGGATCCCGCCGTGGTTAGTGCCATGACTTTAATTGTTGATCGCATTAAAAATCTGGTGGTCTTACCGATTGGTCTTAATGTTCTCCGCAATGATGCCCATAGTGCTTTAGCGATCGCTACCTGTGTCAATGCCCAATTTATTCGGGTTAATGTGCTAACGGGGGTTATGGCTACCGATCAGGGCATTATTGAGGGTCAGGCCCACGAACTCCTGCGTTATCGCCGCGAATTGGGGTCTGAGGTCAAAATTTTAGCGGATGTTTTGGTTAAACACGCCCGCCCCTTGGGAACCCCTAATCTGACCACGGCGGTGCAAGATACGATCGAACGGGGACTGGCAGACGGGGTGATCCTCTCTGGTTGGGCTACCGGTAGCCCCCCCAGTTTTGAGGATTTGGAACTGGCAGTGGCGGCGGCCAAGGGAACACCGGTTTTTATCGGCAGCGGGGCTGATTTGGACAATATCGGGCAGTTGCTGCTGGCTGCTGATGGGGTGATCGTGGCTAGTTCCCTCAAGCGTCATGGCAAAATTACTGAACCGGTGGATCCGATCCGGGTGTCGCAATTTGTGGAAACGGCCCGGCAGATCAACGATCAAAAGGCAAAAATTAATAATTCTCTCCCTTCTTTGCCTCTGTCCACATAACCCCTTGCTAGAATGGCGGATAGTTTCAGGGGATAGCTATCCTAAGTTTTTAGGAATTGAAAACGTCCTAATTAACACAATATGGTTAGGGAATTTTTCCTTTCAACAAAGTACATTTAGATTTCTCTCCTGACTCCTGACTCCTGAATTCTGCTGTAATTTAATCTAAATAATATTATGCGTCGTCGTTCTGTACCTTGGATTCATCGCTACTCCCGGCCTCTAATTGCGAGCATTTCGATCGTGGGAGCGATTCTGACCGGCTATTTAACCATTACCAAACTGATGGGAGGGGCTGCAGCCTGTACCGCCGGGGCTAGTGATGGGGCTGGTTGTACTGGTGTGCTTAATAGTCCCTACGCTACGGTTTTCGGGCTGCCCTTGAGTTTGTTCGGTTTTTTGGCCTATATTGCCATGGCGGTTTTTGCCCTCAGTCCTCTATTTATTAATGGGGAAACTCAGAAAAATCTCCGCAAAAGTTTAGAAAATAATACTTGGTTATTGCTGTTAGCGGGGGCGACGGCGATGGCGGTATTTAGTGGTTATTTAATGTATATTCTAGCCACGGAATTAAGGGAATTGTGTCCCTACTGCATCACTTCGGCTTTGTTCGCTTTAACTTTATTAATTCTCACAATTGTCGGTCGTGAATGGGAAGGTTTAGGACAAATTATACTGCCGATGGTTGTGGTGGCCATGGTTACTTTGGTGGGAACTTTAGCGGTTTATGCGGGAGTAAATTCCCCGACGGTGACAGGAGGAAAAGAAGAAATTACCCGGCCAATGACAGCTGCTACACCTCCCTACGGTTGGGAAGTAACCACGGTTTCGGGAGAGGCAGAAATCGCCTTAGCTAAACATTTAAAAGCAATTGGTGCGAAAGAATACGGGGCTTTTTGGTGTCCCCACTGTTACGATCAAAAACAGTTGTTTGGTAAGGAAGCGGGAGAAATCCTCAAAAAAGAAAGGGTTTATATCGAATGCGATCCCCAAGGGGTTAATGGTAATCCTCAAGCTTGTCGCGATGCCGGAATTAAAGGTTTCCCCACTTGGATTATTAAGGGTCAAGAATATTCGGGAACCCAAAGATTAGAGAAATTAGCGGAGATTTCTGGTTATACTGGCCCGATGAATTTTAAATATACAGTTTCGGGTCGCAAGTAGGAAAATATTGAGGGGTTGAACTTTGTTCAGCCCCAACATTTTATGGTGTTTTTTCTCTAGATAAAGTAGAACCTGAATTTTGATTTTAGCAATAGAGGGAGATTGAAAGTTGCCAGATTTTGATCAACCTATACCCCAAGAAAAACTTGACATTATTGAGAAAACTAGAGCCAATTTATTTGTTTGGCGAGGTCAGTTTTCGCCCCAACTGATAGAGACTATTTTAAGTTTCTATTGCCCATCTAATTCGGTCATTCTCGATCCTTTTGTGGGTAGCGGAACTGTTTTACTAGAGGCAAGTTATTTATCCCTAGAAGCTTATGGATTTGAGATTAATCCCGCTGCTTATATCATGAGTCATACCTATGAATTTATCAATGATTCTCAAAAAAAAGAAGTTCTTAAAAACCTGAGAAATATCATCGATCAAGAATTTCCTTTGAGAATTTTTGAAGTCAGTGACCAAGTAGAAAATTTAGTAGATAAATTGCAAAATACTAGGAATATGCTACCGGATCGGTCAAAGGTTTTATTTGATGCTTTGGTAATCATTCTTGATGTATGTAAGAATAAAATTACTCAGGAATTTATTCAGAAAAAATTTTTACATCTTAGTAATATAATTACTAAGCTACCTTACTCTCAAAAGCCGATCAGGGTTGGATTATCTGATGCTCGTTCTCTACCACTAAAAAATAATCAGATAGATTTTGTTGTGACTTCTCCACCCTATATAAATGTTTTTAATTACCATCAAAATTATCGTCAATCTGCTGAAATCTTAGGATGGGATTTACTCAAGATAGCCAAGTCAGAAATTGGCTCTAATAGAGCAAATAGGAGTAATCGTTTCTACACTGTAGTACAATACTGTTTAGATATGGGTGACATTTTAAAGGAACTGGCAAGAGTCAGCAAGCAGCAAGCAAGAATTGTTTTAATTGTAGGACAAGAATCTAACGTTCTTGGCGTACCTTTTTATAATGCTGATATTATTGAAAAAATAGGTGTCAAAACCAAGCTATTCCAGAAAGTATTAAGACAAAAAAGAAAATTTAATAATAAATTTGGTAAAGTTATTATAGAGGATATAATTAATTTTATCAACTTAAATAATCAAGTTAGCCAAGAGGTAATAGAACAAATTTCTAGAGAGGTAGCATTTGAGGTATTGGAAAGCAATAGGCTGTTTGTATCTTCAGAAAACCAGCTATGTTTAGAATCAGCAATTGCCAAAGTCAATAATATTCAAAAAACACCAATTTTAGATAAGAGATTATATATTTGACCCTGTTAATATTTAATTTTAACGAATTGAAAAGATTTGATGCTTTTTCACAATTTATTGACTATTGCTATAGTTGTAATTAAACAGTAAACAATCCCAACCCAGCAACTAACTATAATGAGCTATTTATACTCTTATCGCCATAACTTGACCCAATTATTAGAAGAAATTAATTTACAGAAACCTTCGCTCAAAATTCCTACCTTTGTTACTCATGACTTGGTAGATACTTATCAAATTTGTCGTCTAATTGATGATTTTATCTATGAAACTATCCTGAATAAGTTAAAGATGACAGTCAGGAAAATCGAAAAAGAACTTTATCAAGTTTAGCTACTTTGATGTATAGTAGAGATGTAGATAAGTTGCTAATTATTGGTTATGACTCAGGTAAATCTACAAAAAGCCGCTAATATTCTCGGTGTAACTACCGCAGAAATACTAACATGGCAAAAGAAAAAATTAATCAAAGGTCAGAAAATCAATCAAGTTGATTGGTTATTTGATCTCGAGCAATTAACCAATCTTAAAAATAACCAATCCCCCAGAGAATTGAGAATTTTACAAACTGTTGAGCCAACTAATTACACGGTTATTGAATTATTTGCTGGCTGTGGTGGTATGGCTTTAGGTTTAGAAAATGCGGGACTAAAAACCCAATTACTGGTGGAAATTAATCAAGATTGTGTTAATACTTTAAGACTCAATCGACCGCAATGGAATGTTATAAATCAAGACATAAAAAAGCTTAAATTTTCCGATTTTAGAGACAAAATAGATGTTATAGCTGGAGGTTTTCCCTGCCAACCTTTTAGTTATGCTGGGTTAGGAAAAGGATTAGAAGATTTGAGAGGAAGCCTATTTTTTGAATTTGCTCGTTGTTTACAGGAAGTGCAACCTAAAATCGCTATAGCCGAAAATGTTCGAGGATTATTAAGCAATAAAAAAGGAGAAACTCTGCAATTAATGCTGCAAGCTTTACAGGAAATCGGTTATTATGCTGCTTATCAAGTTTTATCGGCTCAATTTCTTGATGTTCCCCAAAAAAGAGAAAGATTAATTATTATTGCCACCCGTCAAGACCTAAATATTAAACCCATTTTTCCCCAATATAAAAATTATACTATTTCTCTGAAAAAAGCCTTAGAGAATTGTCCAACTTCTCTAGGAGTAGAATATAAAGAAAGAAAAAAAGAGATTATGTCCTTAGTTCCCCCAGGAGGAAATTGGCGGAATTTGCCGATGGATATTCAAAAAGAATATATGAAAAATAGTCTCAAAAATCACGGCGGACGGACAGGATATGCTAAAAGATTATCTTGGGATGAACCGGCTTTAACTATTACCTGTAGTCCGGCACAAACCCAAACAGAAAGATGTCATCCCCAAGAAACTCGTCCTCTGACTGTGAGAGAATATGCACGAGTGCAGTCCTTCCCCGATGATTGGCAATTTACTGGTAATTTAACCTCTCAATATCGACAGATTGGTAACGCGGTTCCCGTTAATATGGCCTATCATCTTGGTGGCTGTTTAATTAATATGTTGCAAGAGGATTATATCGGGGAAACACAGCCAAAAACTGAACAGTTAAGCATTCCGGGGTTAGAAGTTAATTAATTTTGACTAAAAGTAAATAGTTTTTACCTAATCAGCAACAGCTGCAGAAAAATTAAGTAGCTAGATACAATTAATTACACATATCTAACTACTTCTTCCATGAGTGCATGAGTTCCTATCCTCAGCCAGAAATTGATTTTGTCCGATTTTACTGTGCGGGGGGAATAACTTCTAATGGAATACTTTCAGTTTCTCCATCTTTAGATGGATTGACATCCGGACTTTTTTCTGCATCTGGAGTTTTTTCCACCGCTTTGGTTTCTGGGGTGAGGGGATTTTCGGGGGGTACTTCTGGACTGGGATTATTTTCCGGGATGGGAGTGAATTCCACCGGGGTTTCGCTTTCAGGAGACGGGGAAACTTCGGGGGAAGCTTCGATATTACGGGTGGTTTCCGGGGGAGTTGTTTCTATCCGGGGAGATTCTGGGGTAGTTGCGGGGGTAGTTGCGGGGGTAGTTGCGGGGGTGTCTTCGCTGGTTTTTTGTTCTTCCCGGGGACAGGCTGCCGATTCTAAACCGAGATGACATCGGACTTCCTCCCGTCCCAAAGATACGGCAATTCCCGACACCGACATTAAAAAAGCTAGGATGGGTAAGATATTCTTCATAAAATTAGACTTGATTCTACTCCTCGACATCACATTATCTATTTTAGATAGGATCGAATTGATATTGAGAACCCTTTGGCCCCTCATTGCCGCGATTAGCGCGTACTAGGGGAACTTGGTTAAAAATATTAAAATCCGTGGTGTTTCCCTGCAAGGTGATTCCTCGATTTAAAGTTTCGACTACAGTAGCACGGTCAGAACTTTTAGCGATCGCTTCTCCTAATACTTTCATGGTATCGTAGGCGGTAGCAGTACGCCAACTGACGCGACCGCGCCAACTTTTCAGCGCATCTTTGGCAAAAGGATCCGTTGCTTGGAAACTCCAAGGTACTGCTAGAACTAATCCGTCGATGCTATCCGCTCCTTGAATGAGTATATCGGGTGTATAAAGTTCATTTCCGCCTAATAAGAGCATTCCAGACGATTCTTGGGCAATAGCCACGGCTTGATCGATGCGATCGCCATCTTTACTGAGGGCCAAAAATACCACCTTAGCGCCGGCTTGTTTTGCCTGATCTATGGCGGTTTTAGCGTTAAAATTGGCTTTGGTGGTGTCTATTTCCTTAACTATCTTGCCTCCCGGTTGCTTTATTGCTTTAGCAAAGGAATCCCTTAATTTTTGACTATAGGGACTATCGGAATTATAAAAAAGAACCACTGACGGAGAATTCTCTTGCTGACTAGCATAATTAGCCAAAGTTTTGGCCACTGCTTCCAGATAACTACCGAAAACTTCCTGAGATTTATCGTCAAGGGGAATAGTTTTCAGGGTTGATTTTCCCGTTTGACTAACACGGGTAGTCAGGGGAGAAAGAATCGCTAATCCTTCTTTTTCGTAACTTTCAATCGCTTTTTGACTAAAAGGATCGATTCCGTGGCCCATAACTGCCAAAACTTGACCGGATTGAATCAGATCATCGGCGATCGCTTTTGATTGTAACCCACCGCCATCATTAGCGATGACTATTTCCAAAGGATTACCCGGATTAGAATTATTAAACTCCTCTTGATACCTGGCCACACCTCGGAGAATTTCCTTGGCGCTGTTGGGGTCGTTAGCGATGGGGACAACGACGGCTATAGTATTTTGATTACCCTTTTCTCTGGCTTTGGCGTTATTGTAATAGATTTTGCCCTCCGGATCGTTTGCTTCGGGAGTGGCTGCTAGTTGGTAAGCTGCGATCGCATTTGCCCAATCTTCCTTTTTAAAGGCTGCTGCGCCTTTTTCTTTGTTAGGAGTGGAATTAAGCAGTATTTTCTCACCTTGGCTAAATAAATCGGGATTTTTAGCCGTATTACTCACAAAAGTTGCCTCGGTTTGCTTGTCTGGGGTTTCTTCTGGTGTAACTTGGGAAGTATCGGGTTTGGGAATGAGCATTTGCAATAGACTCCAACCCCCTAAACCTGCGGTTAAAGCGGTAATTATCAAAGCGAAGGGAAGTAACCAGTTAGATTTTTGGCCGACTCTAGTTGTACCCCCCGGGGAGACGACAACCGTGGTTTTAACCGTCGTTGTGACGGGATCCATCGCTTCCCTAGGTAGGCCACAGATAGGACAATCAGGAGTAGTATTTTCGCAGGGTTCATGACCCCCCGCAGTCGCTTGCGGATAAGTTTTACCATCTTTAGGGATACCGTCACATTGCCAAGTAGTCATAATCAGTTATCAGTTATCAGTTATCAGTGGGTAAGTTATCAGTTATCAGTGGGTAAGTTATCAGATTTGAGTTTTAAGTGAGCAGTATGTGTTAAGTGAGCAGTATTAAATAGCAGTTTCTTGCCATCTTTTCACTGTTTACTGATTACTGTTTACTGGTCACTGTTTACTGATTACTGTTTACTGTTTACTGGTCACTGTTTGAGGACGTTGTCGTAAGCTTTGGAAATAGAGGCCACCGATAAGCATTAAAAAGAGGATATAGGCAACAATTTGACTGATATAGAGGTTTTGACGATAACCAAACAGGGATTTGAGGAGGAGTCCGGGGAAAGTGCGATCGCTCAAAATTTGGGAACCGTCCCAAACTTGAAAACCGAGAAGACAGGAGGAGGGGAGAGAAGGACAGAAATTGCGATAAAAAGGGTCAATTTCACTTAAAAGACTGATTCCTGCGTCGATATGTTTCAAAACACCGATGAGTAATCCCGCAACGATTAAGAGGAGGAAAGTCCCCATAATTTGGAAAAAGAGACGGATATTAATTTTTACTCCCCCCGCAAATAGGAGAGTTCCCAACAAGGTTGCGACGCTTAACCCCGCTATCGCACCGAAGGTTTGTATCTGCCAATCTTTTTGGAATTGGGCCAGGATAAAGAGGACAGTTTCAAATCCCTCCCGCAAGACAGCGATAAAAACGAGCAGAAAAATCGCTTTTCCTGCCCCATTTTCCGCTTTTAAACCCGCTTTTACCGCACTTTCTACCTCAGATTTCAAAGATTTGGCCTGTTGAGTCATCCAAATTAACATCCAACTCAACATCAAAACGGCAATCAGTCCAAAAGTGGCGGCCAATAATTCCTTGATCATTGGTACGAATGGACTAGGAGAGGCATCCACTTGCAAAAGGATTCCCCCTAGCAAAACACCGACCAAAACACTAGCCACTACTCCCGCACCAATACCACGATACACCCATGAGTTAAGTTGCGATCGACCGGATTTTTGTAAACAAGCGAGGACAATTCCCACCACTAAAGCGGCCTCGAAACCTTCCCGGAGAGTGATAATAAAAGTGGGTAAAGCGGAACTAAGATTCATAAGCTAGTCGATAAACTCTAGGTTTGATCCTAGCTTAAGCAAAATCCCGCAGCATCTTGCGAATTTCCAGATTGTGTAATTCTTCTTGTCCAATCATACCGCGAGCGAATTCTTCTAGGTAAATACTGGCATCTTCGACGGTTTCTAGGAGTGCTTTGTACAAATCAAGGGATTTTTTCTCATGATTGAGGCTCTCACTCAAGATTGCTTTGATATTATGTTCATAGCTTTCCTCGATGGGGGCAATTTTTAAGCTAGGATGACCTTCTAAACCGGTGAGAATTTCCCCAACTTGTTGCGCGTGGGTGAGGGACTCCGTGGCCTGGGTCTGGAAAAATTGGACGATGGGGATGCGATGGGGCCCTGTCACCATCAGGGAATAGTGGGTGTAACGGACAACTCCCGCTAGTTCAAATTCCATGATTTCGTTCAGTTGTTCGATGGTTTTGTCTCTGTCTAGTTCTCGCATAAGATTCTCAATAATTCGTCTCTAATTGCAATTGTAGCTAATCCAAACTGGCTAAATGAATCTAAAAACCTTGTTGGCTAATATCTTTAGGCTTTTTTGTCGTCAAAAAGTGCCAGCCATTTGAGCAATCCGGGGGAAGTTTTAGGCACTTTTTCCCTGAAAATGCCTAAAATCCCACACACCCCACGACAAACCCTTTCAGCAAACCCTAGGTGCTGAATCGAGGCAACCGAGTCAAAAAGACTTTAGCTGGGGGAATAGCAACTCAAGAGGTCATTAAAGGTTTCATTTTCCCTTAAACCATCGAAAACAAAGTTATCACGCACTAATTCGCCACATATATCCGGTTCTATGTCTAGAGCTTCGCGTAAACAGTCGATCGCTTTTTCTTGTTGACCGAGGGCGGCATAACAGCAGGCGGCATTATACCACGCATAGCGATCATCTCGATCGATTTTTAACGATTCTTCATAACAGGCGATCGCTTCTGGTAAACGCTGTAATGCTTGTAAGATCACACCCTGTTGATACCAGGACCAGTAATCTTGCGGTCGGATATCGAGGGCGGTACGATAATTAAATAAAGCCTCTTGGGGATTGCCCCAATCCCGGAAAGCGTCGCCACGTCGATACCAGGCCCAATAATCCCGGGGTCGCGCCCCCAAGGCCAGATCATAGAAAGTGATAGCGCGTTCGTAGTTTTTGAGCAATCGATAGGCCTCCCCTTGCCGGTAGGCTGCCCAATAGTCCCCCGGACTATGACTTAGGGCCCGTTGAAAACAAGCGATCGCTTTTTCGTAGTCTTTTAATTCCTGTAGATAAACACAACCTTGATCGTACCAAGCCCAATAGTTATCATCCTTTACCTGTGCAGCGTTAGAGTAACTTGCAGCCGCTTCTTCATACATTCCCAAGTCTTCTAGTATCATACCCCTTTTGTACCATGCCCAATAATCATCTGGATAATATTCTAAGGCTTTTTCGTAGCTGATTAAGGCTCCCAAATAGTCCATTCTTTCTCTTAAAATATTGCCTTGGTCATACCAGTCCCGATAGGTATCTGGACGGCATTCGAGCGCTCGATAGACAGTAAGTAGATAGGTCATAGTCATTAATCTATAGTAATTAGGTTCGTCAGTCTTATCAGTTATCAGTTATCAGTTATCAGTGGGAGTGTTGGGTGAGCAGTGGGTGCTTTTTCCCTGAAAATTAGGTAGTTGACCACCTGAAAATCGATAAAACCCCACACCCTACACCCCACACCCCACACCCTGCCACCACCGAAAAGCTTTTTGCCGCAAACCCTAGTTATACTTTTAGAACAGATTCAGATCTGTTAAAGCGCCGAGACTGCTAGAGGAGACTAACTTGGCGAATTTGCCGAGAATTCCCGTTTTATAGCGTGGGGGACGCGGTTGCCAATGGTGACGACGACGGGTTAATTCTTCCTCCGATACATTTAACTGCAAGAGACGCTGACGAGCATCAATAGTGATTTGATCCCCCTCCTCGACTAGGGCAATTGTACCACCCACCGCCGCTTCTGGAGCGACGTGACCGACCACCATGCCATAGGTTCCCCCGGAAAAACGACCATCGGTAATTAATCCCACGGAATCCCCTAAACCGGCGCCGATAATTGCCGAAGTGGGGGCTAACATTTCCCGCATACCCGGTCCGCCTACTGGTCCCTCGTAACGGACAACCACCACATCCCCGGCTTGAATTTTTCCAGCTAAAATTGCCTCTAAACAGGTTTCTTCCGACTCAAACACCCGCGCGGGCCCGGTGATGACTGGAGTTTTCACGCCGCTAATTTTGGCCACGGCCCCCTCTGTGGCCAGATTTCCTTTTAAAATGGCTAAATGACCCTCTTTATAGACAGGATTGCTAAAAGGACGGATAACATCTTGGCCTGAGGGCGGTTGGTCGGGAATATCGGCTAAAATCTCGGCGATAGTCTGACCGCTAATGGTGAGAGCATCCCCGTGTAGTAAACCATTAACCAGGAGAATTTTCATCACTTGGGGAATACCGCCAGCTTTATGCAGATCTACGGTAACGTAACGCCCGGAGGGTTTAAGGTCGCAGATAACCGGTACACGCTGGCGGATGGTTTCAAAATCATCGATCGATAATTCTACCCCGATGGTGCGGGAAATGGCTAAAAGGTGCAGGACAGCGTTAGTGGAACCTCCCACCGCCATAATTACCGAAATGGCGTTTTCAAAGGCTTTACGGGTCAAAATTTGGCTAGGGAGAATCTGTTTTCTAACCGCCTCGACCAAAACCTTGGCCGATTCTTCGGTACTATCGGCTTTTTCCTCATCTTCGGCGGCCATGGTCGAGGAGTAGGGTAAACTCATCCCCATGGCTTCAAAAATGGAAGACATGGTATTAGCAGTAAACATTCCACCACAGGAACCGGCGCCGGGGCAAGCGTTGCGTTCGATCCCGATGAGGTCTTCTTCACTGATTTTACCGGCGCTGTACTGTCCCACGGCTTCAAAGGAACTGACTACGGTTAAATCGCAATCTTTGTAGCGCCCCGGTTTAATCGTGCCACCATAGACGAAAATAGCGGGAATATTCATCCGGGCCATGGCAATCATTGCCCCCGGCATATTTTTGTCACAACCCCCAATAGCGAGGACTCCATCGAGACTTTGACCATTACAGACGGTTTCAATGGAATCGGCGATTACCTCCCTAGAAACGAGAGAATATTTCATCCCTTCTGTTCCCATGGAAATCCCGTCACTAATGGTGATAGTCCCGAAAAGTTGCGGCATTCCCCCCGCTAATCTGGTGGCTGCTTCGGCACGCATTGCTAAATCATTAATTCCCATGTTGCAGGGGGTAATGGTGCTAAATCCGTTAGCGATGCCGATGATGGGTTTGCTAAAGTCCTCATCCCCAAAACCTACCGCTCTTAACATGGCCCGATTGGGACTGCGTTGGGTACCTTGGGTAACAATGCGACTTCTGTAGTTATCTGCCATAACTTTATCTTTCTCCAATGGCGGCTGACAGGTGCGATCGCTACTCAAGTTCTCTAATCGCACCTTTATTTCTATTTTCTGACTTTTGGCCGCTCTGAGCAGGTTTTAGGACAGCCCATCTCTAAAGAAAATATAAAACTGCGGGATGATTCAGGGGACAGGAGGTAGCAGCGGGAGTGTATCATCGATTTGAAAAAAGCTGGAAATCCTGTTTAAAAGGTATAGAAAATGGCGTTGCTGAATCAAGATATGAATACTAATTGTACATCCTATCCACAAGTTAGCTTAGTCCTAGGTTTGGAACACTACCTAAAGGACAATTGATACCAAATCCGACTTATAAAACCCAGTTATGAATTAGGTATCTTGAAGCCAACTATGATAGGATAGGATGGCTTTTTAATTTTTCTCCTTATTTGTTGGTATTCAAATAGAAGTGATCAAAAGATTTACAACTTAGTAAATTTACGAAGAGGAAATACACACTATAACATCTCTTCTTATCATAATTTAATCCTGTTAATCGGATGTAGTTTTAATCCTTTAAATCTTTACAAACTCTTGAAATTTCAAACATTTAACACCGTACAAACAGGGAAAATTGGCCAAAAAAAACTCTCCCCAAAAAAGGGAGAGGGGGGGTAAATATTTAAAAGCTTACCATTTGAGCAGGTTAAATTGTTCCATATCGATGGTGTCGCGGTTACGATAGATAGTCAGGATAATCGCTAAACCCACGGCTGCTTCGGCTGCCGCTACGGTAATCACGAAAATAGTAAAAATTTGGCCTCTGATATTAGCGGGGTCAAGATAGTTGGAAAAACCCATTAAGTTAATGTTAACAGAATTGAGCATCAATTCGATCGACATTAAAACCCGGACGGCATTGCGACTGGTGACTAAACCATAAATTCCGATACAAAATAAAGCCGCCGCTAATAACAAATAATACTCTAACTGAATCTGCATGATACCTCTAACACCGTACAGTGCAAAGTTCATGAGGTAAAAAATTATGATAACCGCC
>NZ_JADBUZ010000138.1:0-18805 GCF_020245305.1 Microcystis sp. M20BS1
GGTGCTAGACTGATATTTCAGTAAGCCAGACAGGAGCCAGAAAAAGATATTTATCAGAAAAGTCATGATCAAGCTAGAGGTTTAAAGACTGATCGGGTTCCAATTATTTTTATTAATAAATATTTTACACAATTCATACCAAGTAAGCAACAGAGCTACGCCACTACTACCGAATCATTACCTCGATTTATTAATTACTCAAAGAAAATGCCAAGACCATGCTTTCTAATATGTGAGTAAGCACCAAAAGCAAAACCAATTCCCAAAGAATTAAATTGACTGTAACCACCCGAAAGCAACAGCAATACAGCCCACCCAAATACCCCTGGTAGGACGGTGAGCAAAGCAGTTCGTTTGAGATAATCTAATCGGTGCGGTTTCACAATGGATTTTATAAATAATAGGGGAAGTTTTACATATAAAATAAAAACAACAAAACCGAACATAATCAATCCGCCTTTAAGCAAAAAAGTCAAAACACCTATATGGAAAGCGTTAATTTCATAGCCCAATACTGAGAAAAACGTTGCGCCTAAACCCTTACCAAATAAAAATTCAATTTCATCTTGCAAAACTTGAAGCCCTCCGATGGCCTCCTCAATTCGCAATTCAGAAGATCGATCAGTAGATTGGTCAGGATTGAAAAACCTTTCAAAGATTAAACTATTCTGGAATAGATCCGCGAATAACTGCTCAAAATTAATAAAAAATACGGCGACTACCAGAAAGATACCGATCAAGAATAATAGATAAATCAACCACTTTGGCTGTTTTAGAGATGATTTAGTAGTTAGGGCTCCATTAGATATATGATAAGATAAACCAAAAGCAGAGAAAATTACTACAGTTAGTAAAGATAAGGTAACAGATCTCGTTGCTCCAATAAATCCCAAAGAATAAAGGTGAATCGCAACTAATCCCAATATTGAGATTGTCCAAAACCAGCCCTGCCGACATAATACACCAAGAGCAATTCCAGTCAGTGGTAAGAGTAAAGAGGAATATGCCCATGTATTCCAATCTGTGATTCTTTCTGTCACCCCCGCATTAGCAAGAGCGTTCATTCTCTCAGCTTGCAGTGAAATAGAATAGTAAATAAATACAGTTGAAACAGATATGAGTGAAGTAAGTTGTATTTTGGGGCGATAGGAATTAGCAAGAATGCGAAACATTGCCAAGCCACCTATCAGCCATAAACAAACAGATAAATCCATTCGTATCCAATCAATACTATTGCCAAAAAGTTGCCAGCCCATCCAAGTATAAAAGATAACAACAGCCCCATAGAAAATTCCTGTTTTGCCCAATAACAAGCGACGAAATTCTCTATCAATAAAGAAGGCGGAGCCAACAAGAATAAAAAAAGCAAGGATTGTACCTGATGCTACACCTACCTTGACTGCGCTGCGTTGTTCTATGTCAAATTGGGCATTGAGAAAATCAGAAAAAGTCAGCAAAAATAGACTGACATAAAAAATCGAGGTTGCGGCAAGCTTGATAAAGGAAGCTTGAAGGTATTTTTTTTTCTTGGAAATAGTGAGAGTTGGCAGCGGTTGAAAGATGCTCATTACTAATAAAATACAGATTTTACACAAACTCTAAAATTTTCTGAAAAGCAGAGATCAATTGGTCGATTGAATGCCGGTGTCTATACCCTTCAAAATCTGGCTGGATAGAAAGATTGCCGGTGGAGAGTTCCTCATGCAATCTTTCTAAGATGCTAACACACTGAGACACACTTCCTCCTTCAATCCCATAGCCAAGATTAAACTTCTGAACCCGTTCGCCCATACAGTAGTTTTTGCTGGCGATTACAGGTTTCTCGAAGATTGCTGCTTTAGTCAGGATGTTGCTACTGTAAGGAAAATTTTCATAGGCAGCATACAGGACATCGCATACCTGAACAACGGCATTAAATCTTGACCCGTCAGGAATCGAATTCAAGTAAAAGAAACAGTTGTCTGGGTTTACTTTGACAATCTCCTGAATTTTCGCCAGTTCTGCGGCTGTAAATGCTGGTTCAGCCAGCCTACCTGCAAAGACAAAAAACCAGCGATCGCTCACTTGTTGAGAAACTTCCAGAAGCGTAAGTGTTCCTTTCCGCTTATCTAGAGCTCCCAACAAACCAATGATCTTCCTGCCAGCAGCTTTAGCACGAATTTTTTGGGTAATCTCAAAGCTCATATCGGGGGGTGATTCATCGGTGATATCAGTCAAGACGACCACAGGTTTATTAAGCTTCTGCTGTAACTTGTCAGCAATACCTTCGTCTAGCACGGCCACTACTGGACAGTGGGAAGATTTTAGCACTGATAAGGGATTTAAGATGCCGTGGCGCATCCACCGGAGTTTTGGTGGTATCCGTAGGTAGCCAGGTTGAAAATAAAGCCCTGACCAAGGATAGGGAAAGATGATGTCGGTGATAGCAGGAATTAATCCTAAGTATGTATCAAGCCAGGCAAAAAAGGTGATATCGGGGGCTTTGCCTAGCTTTGAGGAAATTTCTTGGATACTCTGGGCGACTCGTTGCCAGCGGGCTACAGCCATTGCCCTCGCCTGCAATCGGCGACCGGAAAACTGACTTGGCGAGGGTTCATGCAACTCAAAGGAGTGAAAGTTACTTGCCAACTCTGGACAGTGCTTGGCAATCCACAGGTTCATCTCTTCCGGTTCGGGACACAGAGAGATTACTTCATTTCCCAGGTCTAGTAGCGTCTTGGCGAAAAACTTCAGGTAGGTAGGGTGGTGGCCACCCCACAAGGTATCAACTAGGGCGATGGTTTTCAAAGCTTTTAACTCTCGTTCTTAGATTTCTGTGATACGGCCACGAACATATGATTGCCTATACTAACCTTACTTATGTCATTTTCAAGCAATGGCTCAAGCCGGCCGTAGGAACCCAGTTTAAACCAATTATAGCCACAATCCCTAAGCATTAAAATAATGTCTGAAGGGTGATAACCAAAGGCTTTTGACATTTCATCGGTAATTTCTATTAAAAGTCGAGAGATTTTCTGGGATTGAAACATTTCCAGCATTCCCTTGAGTACAAGGTATTCTCCGCCTTCCACATCAAGTTTCATTAAATCTATATGCCGTACATTATTCTTTTGTAACCAGGTAGAACCCCGAAAAAGTTGAACTGGTATTGTCTTAAATTTATCGGGAGCTGCTGAAGGATGAATAATCTTGCCCAATGAGTTATAAACTTCCATTCCTGGTGCGCCTGAATTGAATTCTACAATCTCATCTTTTTCTCCAAAACCTGCCTGATGTATTTCCAGGTTATTAAATTTGTTCAACTCCTTATTTTTTTTCAGTAGATTGAAGGCAAAGTCTCCCGGTTCAAAAGCTATAACACGACCGCTTGGAGTTACTATTTTAGAGCAAAACAGCGAGAAGTAGCCAATGTTAGCGCCAATATCCAGAAAAGTTTGTCCAGGCTTGAGATGATCGCTGATGAAATCAAGTGATTCAGGTTCAAATATATATTTAGTATAGCCAATTTTAAAGTACATATCTGGGTGAATTACCATTGGCAGATTGATTCCTGGCATTACATCCACCAACTCTTGACCTTTGACTTTTGCCACTTCTAATTTAAGCTGATTTTGCCGAAAAAGATTTTGATCTAATCTTAATCTGCGGGTGATCGCTCTTGTGACTCTTCTTGAAAAAAATTTTAGGTTGTTCATGCAATGTCAGTTATGTCTTACTTGGTGTTGTATAAGTTCATCTGTCAACATTTCATTGTCAAGTTTAGTCCTCGAAGCAATAAATATAGAACGACTCAAACCGTTATGTTTTTCTGGATGATTCCAGTCTAGAGGAAATTCCTCATGATTAGGTTGTGTTCTAGGGATGTAAACATAATCAAAATGATTTTGTAAACGAGAAAATATCCATCGTCGTGTTGGACGACATCCCACACCAGAAAAAGCCTGAGTAGGTTTAGTTTGTATTTCTTTGACAGGATTTATCTGTTCATTATCACCAAAAGAAACACAAGTTTCTAAAAAAAGAATTTTTTGACAAGATTGACTTAGAAAATCCAAGGCCAAATCAGGATTTTTCAAATGGTAGAGTAATCCATAGCAATGAACTACATCAAATGGACTATTTTCAATTGGCTGAGGAGAATCCAAATCTAATCTCAAGATATTAACTCCGGGGTAACGCAAGACAAGATAATCAAGATTATCTTGTCTTGTTTCTGTTATCGTAATTTGGCACTCTCTGTCTAGATAGTAATGAGAGTGATCACCTATCCCTGCTCCCACTTCAAGTACTGACATACCTCTTACAGGTATGTTAAGGCTGGCCAAATGTTCAAGTCGTCTTGCATTATGCCTTAAATAAGCATTTGAGTGAAAGTGAAAAACAGGATCATTATTTTTGACTATTTTGTATCTCAGGTATTTAAAAGTCTTCTGAATAATATTTTTGAACATGACTTAAATCCTCCAAGGTTTCTATGTTTATGTTTGTTTAAATATATGGGCTTTTTAGTAACTCAAAAGCTTTCTAGGAAAAAAATTCAAGAATTTTTTCTAAAAATCATGGTTACTGTTTAGAGGGTTAGGGAGTAAATAAGATTTTAGCCTTCCCCCTACAAAACTGGGCGGCTAAAGTCACAGCAGTGCGATAACGTGTTTGAAACCCGCTTTGTTCCCAATACCTTCCCAAACTTCCATGCTATTGTATCACACCTACTGGTCAATGACAACCTCGGCTTGTAAATGATTATATGGCAGATGAAAGATTCCACAGAAGATAAGTAGTCGTGCAAAATTAATTTCCTATTCGAGACAGGAGACGGGAGACGGGAGACAGCTATTAGGGATCGGATTTGAGTTTTCAGTTCACTGTTTCCTCACACCAGAAGTCTGACGGAGTAGTGGCTTAGATGTGTAATTAATTTTGCTTAGGTACTTATACGAGTATATTTGCTTGGAAAATATAGAAACAGCGTAAGGATTCAGGTGTCTCAAATGCAGTCACAGAGAGGCTTCTAAAATCTCAGAACTCGCTAAACTAACAGTTTCATTCTCAATAAGCATTCTCATTAAGGCTTTCAGCGTTTCTTAATGAGAATGAGGATTTGTCCATAATTCGCCTAAATGCTTACACAGCATGGTTTTGAATGCTTTTTGTATGACCTGAATCCTTACGAAACATCTTTCTAGATAAACATATCAATCAGTTTAACATTGGTTGACTAACGCTCTTTTGACAGATTCAGCTTACCACAAAAAAGCAAGATAGCTCTATTTAAAGTTTTTGCTCTACCCGTACTACCAAAACATCTATTTTCCAGATAATAAACAAATAATATTCCAGAAAAATAAAAGATCATTAAAGATGTAAATTGTGTGATCAATGTAGTTTTGATTGAATTGTTTGCAAGGTGAATAAAAGTAGCTACAATCATTAAAATAATAGATGATATTAAGGGTTTGATTGTCCACTTGGTGAAGGTCAACCAGTTCATATTATTATGAGCATGGCGCAACAAGTAAATGACTCCTAAAATCATCATCAATTGTCCGATAACTGCATATTTAAAACCAAAATTTAGTGACAAAAAAACGAAAAAGGGGAAATAGCCTATATCAGTGATCACAACATAAATCCAGTTTTGTTTTGCATTTCCTTTACTTAAATTAAAAAAGAATGTAACTATAGCTTGTGCATGAATATAGCCTACCCAACAAAAAATAAACAACTGAAAACTAGCTTTGCTAGAAAATCCGGCATTGACCATGATAGTCAATAAGGCTGGACCAGCAATAATCAGTCCTGAATAGACAAAACCAGCAATTAACCCAATAAACCAGCGCAAGCGGTCTTCGATTTGTTCGGCTACTACTTCTAATTTATCTCCCTGAGCCGAGAGCATGGGAAATAGATAAGAAGACTGTCCAACTAACATTTGGTGAACTGTTATATAAATTCTTTGAGCAAAGGTGTAAAAAGGTAAAGAAGAACTGCCAAATACAGAAGTTAAAAATATTTTATCAACACCATCAAAAAACATAACTTTTATTTGAGTTAAGTAAACCCATTTTCCGAAAGACCAAAGCTCAATAAACATTGCTTGATCCCAGGAAGGACGTGTCAAAAATCCCAGAATTTTAGTAACTATAAACCCCGTACATAAACAACTCAGAATAGATAGAGCTAAACTAATTATGCCTAATGTTAAAATATTAGGAAAGGCTTTCAAAAAAGTTATTCCCAAAATAGCATTGGCTAACATAAAAGTAGTATTAATTTTAGTCTGCCAGTCAAATCTTTGAAGAGAAGCGAGAAATATCTTAAAATAACCAGTGATTTGTTGTAACAAAAACGCCAATCCTAATAATATACAGTACCAATGTCCTATAGAAGCATTTCCTTCGTATTTACTCCACTGAACAATCCAAGCAGAACCGAAAGCAAAAATACAAAACCCAAACAATCCAAAAGCCAGAGAAGTTGTAAAACAAACTCCTGCTATTTTCTGAATTTCTCCCAAATTATTTTCTTCATAAGCCCGACTAATCAACCGGGTTGCAGCAGCACCCAGTCCCAAACCACTAAAGGTGTTGTTAATGCCAACAATAGTAGCAATGGCAATGGCAAATCCAGCTTCCGCTTCACCCAACCAGCGAATCGTTAACCCGGCAAAAAGGAATCCTAGAATAGCTGTCATGAGAGAACCAATGGCAGTCCACTTAGAATTATTAACAGCTTTGGCAAGTAGATCGCTCAACTAAGTAAACTCCTTTTTGATACCGCTCTAATTACATAACATCAGTGTTCTTAAATATAGCATCCATTTGCAGTATTTCTGAACGATTGTCATGGTATCGCCATTCAAATCCCTTGCCAACCATAATATATTTATTCTCTTCTAGTAGTTTGATGATTTCCCATAAATAGGGTTGATCTCGATAAAACTGACGAAATGATAATTCAATCACTAAGTATTTAGATTTTTTTAATAAATTTATACTCCCCTTTAAAACCTCAAGCTCAAAACCTTGAACATCTAGTTTAATTACATCAGGGATTGGTAGATCATCACTGGCATATATTGCATCTAAAATTCTAATTTCTACTTCCTCCTGATCTTGCTGGTTTTGCGAAATACTATTAGGAAAATACTTATTTTGTTTTTCAGGATCAAGAAAAGATGCTGAAGAAGTTCCTCCTTTAATTAATAACTTATCTTCCCTTTCACCTAATCCACAATGGTAAATAACTTTGCTAACTCCGGGTAAAGATAAAGATTGCAATTTTTCTTGATACTGAGATTGGGGTTCAAAAAAAACCACGTGTTCTAAAGTGGGACTCATTTGACTTAAAACATAGGTCCAGTTACCAGCATTTGCCCCTATATCACAGAGACACTTTGGTTGAATGAATTTAAGCAGTATATCTATGGTCTCAAAACAATCTATATATCTGAATATACTTGATTCACATCCAAAATATTCGATTCTTTTCGATAGCCGAAACATCCTACTCGAGAGACCTTTTAACAATTTAGCCAACAATAATTTTTGCTCCATGATAGTCTATCAATTATTTTGTAAATTAGTTTCACAAAAGGTTAGGTTAAATTGTCGAGACGCAATCGCCACTGGTTTGATCAAGCTTATGATTGATTTTCTGGTTTAATTTGCCGAATCAAATAGCGAACTTCTGACAGCAAAACCTCAAAACGCTTGTCTGACTCTTCCTGTCTTTGCCTCACTTCATCCATATTACGCTGTTGTTGTGCGGCAATTTGGAGTAGAGCGTTTGCCGTTAGTCGTACCCCGTCCATCGAATCTCTAAGGTCTGCAACCGATCCCGTCAATTCCGAAACTGAGTCTGCCAATTTATCTAGCATCTCATCTGTCCATCTGGAGTGTTCGGATGAGCTTCTGGTCATGGCTGGCTTTTCTCATTTGTTAATAACTGGTTACAATTGATTATCGACGCAATCTCCAGCAATTTCCCAATATATTTCCTCTCGACGCATAACAGTTGCTACCATAGCACACAATCAGCTAAATTGTAAAGCTGTATAGATTCTTCATTGAGCCTCCAGGTCAATTCCCATCGCCCTTAGCCGCGCCGCCAAGCTGTCTGCCCTAGCTTTTTCTCCCTCAGCCCGCCGTTGAGCTTGTTCGGCTCGTTGTTCGGTTTGTTCAATCCGTTCACTACCCCACAATAGTAAATTACCTGATTGATCCCACCAGCGCAACCAATGAGCCGTTACTGCTGCTTTTTTCCCCTGCCATACTCCTAGAAATAAACCGATTTCTGCCCGCCAGTAACGATGATCCTCATCCGCTTTTTGTAACTCATACTTCCCTGATACTAAGCGATAAACTTCTAATTCTCCGCTTTGTGGTTGAAAAACGCTATAGAAAGGTACTTGTAAGATTCGCTCGTAGAAATACCACTTGCCATAGGGATAGTGGGGATTGATAGAATACTCCCCTCCCTCCGTTTCTGAGATGAATTCCATGACAATTGCTGGCACTTCCCCTTCTGCATGGGGCGTGTAGCTGCGGCGAATTTCTCCTTCTCGGATAGGTGCTACTGCGGGTACATAAACCCAATCGGGAGCTTTTACTACTGTCTTAGGGCCAACGGTGGCGCAAATGCCAAAATTAGCAGCAATAAGACTCGCTTCCACAATTAAACTGGCTAATTCTAAAGATTCTCGCCAAGCCGCCGCGAGGAGGGGTTGTCGGGTGCTTTCCACTGGTTCATCAGGGAGGACAAAATCCGCTGGCAATTTCTCCCAGGTAATGGGGGGTAAAGTATCGGAGATGCGAGGTGCTAATGGGATTGTCATTTAGGCTCTTCTGTGATGGTGGTTATGGCGGTTTAGCTTGTTATAAGAGCAAATGAGTAAGCTCTTGACTATCTAAATTACTCGTTAAGATTGCAGGGGAGTACCGGAGCTGCGGGGCAGGGAGAAGCAGTTTGAGCATTTGTACTAAAATTTTCAATACGCAGTTTAAATTCAGTACAGCTTATTGCGATTGGCAGAATAGTACATAATTTGTAACCGTTCAGGGGGGGTATGTCAAGCGGCCAGTGGCATTGGCTAGGTAGGGTAAACGCACCTTAATTTGGTAATTACCGGAAAAACTAGAGTTGTCATTGTAGCATGGTGTTATGATGAAGCGGTGACTAATCGAACCAGATTGCTACCGCAAAATCTTTTAAACCGCGTCCACGGGGAACCCCGTAGTTTGCCTTTTTCGGCTATGATCTTTGCATAGCAATACTTTTAGGGGTTAATGGCCTGCCAGTGAGATTCCAGTTCTCTAGCTGGTTGCGGTTTATGTCCTTTAAAAGTGTCCCGAAGTCAATTTCAGCTTTAGATGTCATATTCCTTACTCTATAAGGGTTGGGGGCTATTTTAAATAGATACCATGTTTGGACAAATTCCCAAATTATTCTTAAGCTATACTGGCGTACTAGATGCGGTTTAATAGAGTTATCCCTTGACTATTTGATAATGATGAACAACCAACAAAATGGGGCTTTAAAAACCCAAAGTCAAGCAAATCTGCCAGTTTTTGACCAACCAGCTTTTATCCCCTCCGTCACGCAGGAAGGAGAGGAACTCAACCTGCGTCAATTCCTTTACGTCATCAAGCATCGCTGGTGGTTAATCGTTGGCATCACCCTAGGGGTGACGGCTGCGATCACTGCTTATACTTTCTCAAAAACCCCTATCTATCAAGGTAAATTCTTGCTGCTCATCGGTCAACCCATCGAGGAAAATAAAAGTTCTTCCAGACTGGCAGCCCAAGATATCCTACCTCAGTTAGGTGGTGAAGACATCGATTATGATACCCAAATCGCTGTTTTAACCAGTCCGCAACTCCTTAACCCCATCTTTAGTAAAATAACTCCTCAATATCCCGACTTTACCTACAGTGATTTAATTAGTAAAACTGGCCAATCTGATCTCAAAATTAGTCGACAAAAAGAGACGAAAGTTTTAGAAATTTCCTATCAAGATGAGGAACCGGAAAAAATTAAGCTGGTTTTAGATAATTTAGCCCGTCATTACCTAAACTATAGTTCTCAGGAACGGAAGACCGAAATTAATCAAGGGTTAGATTTTGTTAACGCTCAATTGCCCGTGCTGCAGGAACGAGTTAATACTCTACAAAAACAAATGCAGCAATTCCGGCAGCAATACAATTTCCTCGATCCCGATAAAGAGGCAACTCGTTTATCACAACAGTTAACCACTACTGAACAAGATTATCGGGGTGCCCAAGTTGCCCTTAACGAAATTAACTCTCGCTATCAGGCTTTACAGCAACAGGTGGGATTAGACCCTAATCAAGCAATTATCGCTACTTATCTCAGTGAATCTCCCGGTTATCAAGATTTGCTCAAGCAGCTGCAGGAAGTAGAAGTGGAATTGGCCAAACAATCGGCAGTTTTTGCCAAGGATAGCCCGATAATCGCCACCCTAGAGGAAAAACGGGCTAATTTACTGCCCCTACTGCAAAACGAAGCCCAGAGAACCCTAGGAGAAAAACTGCCCCAGACAGTGGGTGACTCCCCAGCTTTGGTGTCACAGAGCGCTTTGCGGGTACAATTAACCCAACAATTGGTGGAAGCCGCTAACAGTCGCAAAACCCTAGAAATTAAGGTAGAATCCCTTGCCCGGGCCCTCGAACAACAGAAAGCCTCGGTCAAAAATCTGGCGGTTTTAGCCCGTCGTTATACGGATTTGCAGCGAGAGTTGGAAATCGCCACCACCAGTCTCGACCGTTTTCTGGAGGAACAACAAAAACTTCAACTCAAGGTGGCACAACAAGTGGTGCCTTGGCAACTAATTTCCCCACCAGAAGTAGGGGAAAAGTTCGTTTCTCCTAAACCTGTGCGAAATCTGGCTTTAGGGGTTATCGGTGGCCTTTTATTAGGACTGGGGGCGGCCTTTTTAGCTGAAAGATTAGACCCCGTTCATCATAGTGCAGATGAACTAAAAGAAGATACCAAACTACCCCTTTTGGGCGCAATTCCCTGGCAAAAAGACCTTGGCACCATCGAAAAAGTGATCACCGCCGCCCTACCCCAGTTAACAGTCGGTGATCGCAAAATGACTATCCCTAATACGACTGGGAAATCGGCCGACGAAAACCCCTCCTACTATAATTTCTCCCCCTTCTCGGAAGCTTTCCGCACTCTCAACACCAATATTCGCCTCCTCGATGCCGATTCCCACCGCAAGTCCCTCGTGGTTAGTTCTGTATCACCGGGAGATGGTAAAACCACCATGTCAATAAATATCGCTAAGGCCGCCGCTCGTATGGGACAAAGAGTCTTACTGGTGGATGCTGACCTGCGACGACCCCAGGTTCACCATCGACTTAATCTCGATAACGACCACGGCCTTAGTAATGTCCTCGCCGAGGGTCTCGATTGGAATGAGGCAATTCAACCTCTACCCCGTTACGAGAATTTATCGATTCTTACCGCCGGTGAAATTCCCCCAGATCCAACCCGCTTGCTTTCTTCCCAGAGAATGCAGGAGATGATCTCGCGTTTACAGCAAGAGCAAGCCTTCGATCTAATTATCTATGATCTACCACCGATCGCCGCTTTTGCCGATGCCAAAATTCTCGCCGCCATGGCCACCGGACTGGTTCTCGTCACCAAACTGGGCAAAACCGATCGCTTTGCCCTGAAAAATCTGCTCGAAGATCTGAGATTATCCCATATTTCCGTGTTAGGTTTAGTGGCTAATAATGTTGGTCGGAAAAACCATAATTATCGTTACTATGGCCATTACTACGGGAAAAGATAATTAAATTAAAGATAGATCCCCCCTTAATAAGGGGGGTTTCGATCCCCCCTTAATCCCCCCTGAATAAGGGGGGTATCTGATGGTTTTTAACACCTAACTACTTATTGATCGGTTATCAACTTTTAATTGATGTTAAATGCGGGTTTTAATCTGGTATCGGAATGATCTGCGAGTTCACGATCACGAGGCAATTTATCGAGCCATTCAAGAACAATTAGAGATAATTCCTTTCTATTGTTTTGATGAGCGTCAATTTGGTTTTACTTCCTACGGGTTTCCCAAAACTGGCAAGTTCCGGGCTAAATTTTTATTAGAAAGCGTAGCAAATTTACGACAATCTCTGGAAGGTTTAGGCAGTAATTTAATTATCCGACGGGGAAAACCAGAAGAAATTATCCCGCAATTAGTTCAAGAATTGCAGATAGCCAGGGTTTATTATCATCAAGAGGTTACAGCAGAGGAATTAGCGGTAGAAAAGGCTGTAAATAAGGCTTTATCTATAATTCCTGTGCAGATAAAAACTTTTTGGACAGCCACTTTATATCATCCTGATGATTTACCTTTTACCCTTAATCAACTGCCAGAATTATTTACTAATTTTCGTAAACAAGTAGAACGTCATTGGGAAATAAGAACAACTTATCCCAGTCCGAAAAAGTTGACAAAATTACCTAAAATAGATTGGGGAAATCTTCCTATTTTAAAGGATTTAGGCTTAACAGAACTAATTCTAGACCAGGGAGGTGTTTTATCATTTCAAGGGGGTGAAATAGCAGGAAAATCACGGGTTAAAGAATATATTTGGGATAGTGATTCCTTAAAAACCTATAAGGAAACCCGCAATGAAATGTTAGGGACTAATTATTCCTCAAAATTCTCAGCTTGGTTAAGTTTTGGCTGTCTTTCCCCCCGTTATATTTATGAAGAAGTACAAAAATATGAGCAAACAAGAGTAAAAAATGACTCTACTTATTGGCTAATTTTTGAATTATTATGGCGAGATTTTTTTCGATTTATTGGCAGTAAACACGGGAATAAAATCTTTTATAAATCTGGTTTGCAAGAACTTAATTTACCCTGGCTAGAAGATTGGCAAAGATTTAATCTTTGGTGTGAGGGAAAAACTGGTTATCCCCTTGTAGATGCTAATATGAGAGAGTTAGCTGCTACAGGATTTATGTCAAATCGTGGACGGCAAAATGTCGCTAGTTTTCTGACTAAAAATCTCGGTATTGATTGGCGTATGGGAGCAGAATGGTTCGAGTCATTATTAGTTGATTACGATGTCTGTAGTAATTGGGGTAATTGGAATTACACTGCTGGTGTCGGTAATGACGCACGAGGATTTCGTTATTTTAATATCCCGAAACAGTCGAAAGATTATGATCCCAAAGGTGATTATTTACGTCACTGGTTGCCCGAATTAGCCCTAATAAAAGGCGATAAAATTCACGAACCTTATAAATTATCTCTGGAGGAACAAAAGCGTTATGGGGTGATTTTAGGGGTTAATTATCCTCGTCCTATTGTCGATTTTTTTCAATCAATTAAACACAACGAAAAAATTTATCTCGCCAAGTCGTTGCTGATTTGAGATATGAATCTTCTCTTGTGGGATTTTTAAAACCTAGACCCAAAATAACTTTTGGATACGATGGACAATTGCCATTTATACCTTGATTCAACAACGCCTCGAATTGGCATAGGCTTGACTTCGATTTCAACTCAGTTCCTTTATTTTATCGTGTAAGATAGTGATCGCACCACAACGCCCACCCTACTCCAATAGAAAGGCAAAAGATGACTACTACTCTTGAAAGCTTACAGGAATTTATTGATTTTTGTCAACAGCACATTACTGGCAAAGAAAGGAAAGAAGCTCAGATTTTCCTAGACCGTTTCTTTCGAGCTTTTGGTCATAAAGGTGCGTTAGAAGCGGGTGCAACCTATGAGGAGGCGATTACTAAAGGTAGCAAGAAAGGTAAAACGGGATTTGCTGATTTAGTTTGGAAACCTCGTGTTTTAATTGAAATGAAAAAGCGAGGAGAAGATTTAAGTAAGCACTATCCCCAAGCTTTTGAATACTGGAGTCGATTGGTTCCTAATCGCCCTCGCTATGTCTTATTATGTAATTTTGATCAGTTCTGGATTTTTGATTTTGATCTTCAAATAGATGAACCGGTAGATCGAGTAAATCTCAACGATTTGAAAAATCGGGTGAGTGCCTTCAATTTTATGGAAGTAGGGAATCGTACCCCTATTTTTCAGAATAATCAGGTCGAGATTACAGAAACGGCAGCGCGGCGGATGGGTGAGTTGTTTCAACTGTTAAAAAAACGCGGTCATAAAAGCGGTTTTGATGAGTTGACGGCCCAGCGATTTATTTTGCAGTGTGTATTAGCAATGTTTGCTGAGGATCGAGGATTATTACCGAGAGATTTATTTATTTCTTGTGTACAAGAATGTCTAAATGGTGGCAATTCCTATGATGTCTTGGGGGGATTATTTCAACAGATGAACCAACCCGGAATTACCCCCGCTGGCAAGTATCAGGGAGTGGATTATTTTAATGGGGGACTGTTTAGTATAATTCATCCAATTGAATTAACTAATAAAGAATTAGAGTTTCTGGATGTGGCGGCGCGTCAGGATTGGAGTAAGATCCGTCCGGCAATTTTTGGTAATATTTTTGAGGGGACAGCTAATGCTCAAGAACGTCATACTTACGGGATGCACTTTACTTCAGAAGCGGATATTATGAAAATTGTTCGCCCAACTATTAGCCGCTATTGGGAGGAGAAAATTGAGCAAGCTGGAACGATTGGCGAGTTAAATACACTTCAGTTAGAATTACAGCAGTATAAGGTATTAGATCCGGCTTGCGGTTCGGGTAATTTTCTCTATGTTGCCTATCAAGAATTAAAGCGCATTGAACAGTTATTAATTGAAAAGATTGCTAACCGTCGTCGTTCTGCTAGTGACCAATTACAGATTAGTTTTGTTACGCCTAAACAGTTTTATGGTATGGATATTAATCCTTTTGCTGTAGAATTAGCGCGGGTGACTTTAATGATTGCCAGAAAGGTGGCGATTGATAAGTTTAATTTGACGGAAGCTTCTTTACCTTTGGATACTTTGGATAGTAATATTATTTGTGCTGATGCTTTGTTTACGGATTGGCAAAAAGCAGACGCAATTATCGGTAATCCTCCATTTTTGGGAGGTAAACACATGAGATTAAATCTCAGTGATGATTATGTTAATAAAGTGTTTGCGAGGTTTTCTGAGGTTAAAGACTCGGTTGATTTTTGTTCCTATTGGTTTCGTCTAGCACATAATCAATTAGATGAGAAAGGAAGAGCGGGTTTAGTTGGAACTAATTCTATTAGTCAAGGGAAAAGTCGTGTAGCAGCGTTGGATTATATTACTCACAATGGTGGACACATTCATGAGGCGATTTCTACTCAGCCTTGGTCTGGTGAGGCTAATGTTCATGTTAGTATTGTCAATTGGAGTAAAGTTGAACCAGTAAGTTATTATTTAGATAATCATTCAGTTTCTCAGATTAATTCTTCTTTAAAAGCGACTTTAGATGTTTCTCAATCTCCACGATTAAAAGCTAATCTTAGTCAATGTTTTCAAGGAGTGATTCCTGTTGGTAAAGGTTTTCTAGTTAGTGAAAAACAAGTTGATGAATGGATTAAACAAGAACCTAAAAATACAGATGTCCTTAAGTTGTTTTCAATGGGAGCAAATCTAGCTAAAAATCCTCACGGTAAGCCAGAACGCTGGATTATTGATTTTAATGATATGAGTTTGGAGGATGCTAGTGAATATACACTACCTTTCGAGCATATTAAAGTAAATGTTAAGCCAGAAAGAGAGCAAAATAGACGAGAAGTTACTAAACTAAACTGGTGGAAATATGGTGAAAAAAGACCAGCAATGAGAACAGCAATTAAACCTTTAGATTGCTACTTTGCTGTTCCAGAAGTTTCCAAATGGGCAGTTTTTGTCCCTTGTCCCTGTGATTGGCTACCAGGTAATAAAACTAAAGTAGTTGCTTCCGATGATTATTATATCTTAGGTATTCTTTTATCTAACATTCACCGAACTTGGATGCACACCCAAAAATCTACACTTGCAAGCACAATAGCCTACACCCATAACACCTGTTTTGAAACCTTCCCCTTTCCCCAGACACCTTCACGGGAACTTGTCGAAAAAATCCGTCAAACCGCCGGGGAATTACACGAATATCGTAGTCAACAGATGGAGAAAAAACAATGGGGAATCACTAAACTATATAACCAATTCTTTAACGAACCCAGTAGCCAACTGTATCAACTCCATCAGAAATTAGACAAGCTAGTAATGGAAGCATATCACTTCCAAGCTGACGACGATATTTTAGAGAAACTATTAACCTTAAACCTGGAATTAGCAGAAAAAGAGAAGCGAGGAGAAACCGTCATCGGTCCCTGGTCTCCTTACTCTTAGATTACTCTAACTCCTTACATTAGATTGAAACAATCTGAATTTCCCTGACTCGGTGCATTGGTTTGGTTGGCTTTTCGGTGGTGATTGGTTCATCAGCTTGAATTTGCAGCGCAGCAGCAACATGAAGTGCATCCATCGCCGCTAAACCGTAAGTGCCAGCAATTTCACGACTCACTGCACCCTCCTCGACGTGCAGCAAGTTCTTGTTCTATTTCCTCTTCATTGAGCAGTTGCAATCCAGATGCGATCGCCCGATGTCGGATTTCCCATAACTTTTTGCTTAATGGTGTTTGGGGAATAAATTCAGCTTCTGGTGTTGTTTGTGACTCAGATTTAAGTATTTGAACAAATTGCCAAACTTTTTGTTGCTTTTCCGGGGTCAATTCTCGCCATTGTTCAAGTAGTTCTTCTTCTTTATCCATAAATACCTCGCTCTTAAGTAGCTGGTTATAATTAAATTAAAAATGGATTTTAGGTTCGATCCCCCCTTAGTCCCCCCTTAATAAGGGGGGCATCTGATAACTTTTAACGCCTACCTACTTAAATTATGAATTATTTGCTTTTAAGCAATGCTCATTAATAAAAACCGCTCCAGACACAACGTTTAGGAACTTTTTCTATATACATGACTACTATTGCACGGGTACAGCAAGAAAAGTTAACGGGTCTATCTATTGCTGGATAAGGGTTTTTGGCTCTTGTAGTAGATATGTATGGGTAGTTCAGGTGTTTTAGGTGGGAATTGGTTCACCTGGCCGCAAACTAGACCATTTACCGGTTTCGCGCAAAAAGCTTTCACAACCCACCACATCCCACTCCATTTCGATATAATCTTCTTTGGTGCGAATGTTAACGTTAATAGAAGGGTTCTTCGCTTCAAAGTCCGGTGTCTCGGTGAGATGACGTTCCTGATGTTGTATTTCTACGGCATGATAGGTGAGACAGCGATCAACAAAATAGCAGTTAATACAAATACACATAGGTTTAACTCTATAGGTCTTTTCCGTTAATCTAGCTCAGTCTCTCCCCAAATAGGGCCGGTAAAAATTATATTTTTGTAAATTTATCTTCTCGATGTCTTGTCAAAAAAACCTAGATAGTTTAGTTAAAGAAGTTTTTGCGATTAATCGGCAAGAATTGCCAGAAAATGCTTATTTAGTCGGTGGTGCTGTGCGAGACGCTTTATTAAACCGTCAGAAAGACTATATTGACCTAGATTTTGTGGTTCCCGAAAAAGCGATCGAAATTGCCCAAACTATTGCCCATCAGTATAAGGCCGGTTTTGTGGTTTTAGATGCCGTTCGTCAAATTGCTCGCGTCGTTTTTCCCCAGGGTACTCTTGATTTCGCACAACAGGAGGGAGAATCTCTAGAAATAGACCTAAAAAGACGGGATTTCACCGTTAATGCTCTCGCTTATAATCTCCACACCCAAGAAATTTTCGATCCTTTAGGGGGATTAAAAGATTTAGGCTGCCAATCCCTGCGGATGATTTCCCGCGAAAATCTTCAGGATGATCCCCTAAGATTATTGAGGGCCTATCGACAAGCGGCTCAATTGGACTTTGAGATCGAACCCCATACCCGTGCAACTATTCGTTCTCTTGCCCCTTTATTGCACCGTGTAGCCGCCGAAAGGGTACAATCCGAGTTGAATTACCTTTTGCTCAATTCCCGTGGCAATAAATGGCTAAAAAGTGCCTGGGAAGATGGCTTATTATCTCTCTGGTTGCGTCGGATTACCCCCGCAAAAATGGAGCGAGTTATGGGGGTGGAAGCGGCAGCGGGATTTTTAGAATCTTTGTTACCGGAAAAATTTATCTTTTCCCCTTCTCAGTTACAGTTGACAAAATTGGCCCTATTGGTATCGGATGTTTTGGCAGAAGCGGAAAAAGAGTTAATCGATCTCAAGTATTCCAGGGGGGAAATTCGCACGGTAATCACGGTGATTAAGTGTTTACCTCCCCTCAAGGAGCCAGATAATTTGAGTGTGCGGGAACAGTATTTTATTTATCTAAATACGGGAAAAGTATTTCCTGTCTTTGCCCTTTTTGCTCTATCGATGGGGATTAACAAAAATATCGTCGCTTCTCTGTTGACTTCCTATCTCGATCCTGATAATATTATCGCCCATCCCCGACCTTTATTAAGGGGCGATGATTTAATTAACCATTTACACCTGAAACCTAGTCCGATTATCGGTAAGTTATTAACCGAGGTACAAATTGCCCAAATTGATGGCCAAGTCACAGTTTTTCAGGAGGCGATCGATTTTGCTAAAAAGTTGTTATAAGTAGCTGGTTATAATTAAATTAAAAATGGATTTTAGGTTCGATCCCCCCTGCCCCCCTTATTAAGCTATCCATTAGTCAGATTTTTCTTAACAAAAAGAGAAGAAACTTAAAAAAAGGGGAAACGATTGATAGGTATAGTTTTGAAAGAAGGAATTAAGGTGGAGGTAAGCAAAAAAATGGAGAAATGGGCA
>NZ_JADBUZ010000139.1:0-11975 GCF_020245305.1 Microcystis sp. M20BS1
AAAGTGCCAGCCGTTGCGGGGATCGGGGGGAAAATTCAGGTACTTTTTCCCTGAAAATTAGGTAATTGACTACCTCAAAATCGGTAAAACCCCACACCCCACACCCCACACCCCACACCCTGCCCCCAGGAAAAGCTTTTTCAGCAAACCCTAATTAATTTTGCTTAGGTACTTAAATCGAAATCCGCTAGTTTTACTCGATGGCTTTCTCGGCGCGCTCCCCTATAGTATATATGTATGGGGGAAGTTCAGCTAAAACGCGGTTGAGAAGCTGGGCAACCTTGTATGTTATTAAATTATGTAATAACATGATATGTAGTAAACCTTGCCTAAAATCATGAGTAACAAACAATACAATCTAACCTGGGCTAGGATAGGCAATGCTTCAGGTTTCCGTTTGAGTGCCAGTTTTTTTAAGGATAATCCCCAGTTTAAGGAAGCTAAAGGTGCTGTTGAAGTTATCAGCCCTGATACCTTATTAGTCCGCTTACAGCCTCAATCTGTAGAACAGGAGGAAGATGAACTGATGATGAGTTTATTTTTAGATTTTCTGACCAAGCAAGCCCTATTAAATCCTGATGCTGAGTTAGAAGCTTATACAGAAGCGATGGCAGCGGTCGATGAAGAGTTGATGACAGGAGTAGAACTTGATAGTTAACGGTTGGCGAATCTACTTTATTAAAAGACTTTTTGGGCAACAACGCCGCGATTTACAAGTTGAGGTTCGTAAACTAAAAAACACCTTGCCAACAGAAGCATACCGTACTCATTCTACAGTCAAACTCTACAGGGCGATTATGGTCGCCATTAAAGAAAAAATCCCTCTCGACCCTTTTGCTTCCCATTTTGCTCTGACTGGGGCGCTCAAGCATTACGGAAGAGTCAAAAAGATGGGACTACCTGACCGTTATCGCTTATTCTTTCGGGCTATACAAACCGAGGAGTATAAAGCAATTTTTGTTTTATGGCTAGGCTATCCTCGCAAACAAGGGGATAAAAATGATTGTTACAAAGTTTTCACAAAAATGGTTGAGCGAGGTGATTTTCCCAATTCTCTTGACGCTTTAATCCTTGATAGCCAAGAAGATTAGCTAGTGATAAGGTGGTTGAAAAAGCGATCGTAACCCACAGATACACTTTCAACTGCACCTCCACAGAAAGATTGCGATCTAACGTTAGCATAAGATCGATGATCGCACTAAGATGATATGATAGTAGTGCATTTTCCTAATTATTGATGATTAAGAGTTTTGCATCTAAGGAGACAGAGCAGGTATTCAAACGTAAATTTTCACGAAAATTACCTCAAGATATTCAACGAAATGCTCGGAGAAAGCTAGAAGTTTTAGACGCGGCCGAAACTTTACAGGATTTATACATTCCTCCATCTAATCGGTTGGAAAAACTCTCAGGAGATAGAAAAAATCAGCATAGTATCCGAATTAACGATCAGTGGAGGATCTGTTTTATTTGGAAAAATGGCAACGCCTACAATGTAGAAATAGTCGATCATCATTAATTGTTACTCAATAATCATGACTGAGAAAAAATTATTAGCCCCCATTCATCCTGGTGAGATTCTGTTAGAAGAATTTCTCAAACCGATGGAAATTAGCCAAGAACGTTTGGCAGAAGATCTTAATGTACCAATAGAGCAAATCAAGGAAATTATCGAGGAAAAGCGAGGAATTACTGCCGATATTGCCTTAAGGCTTTCTCGTTATTTTGGTATGTCTGAAAGGTTCTGGATGAATCTTCAAACAAGGTATGATATTGAAGTAGAAAAAGATAGGCTCAGAGAACGTTTAGAGAAGGAAGTAAAAGTCTATGCTGCTTCACAAGCACTGTAGCATAACCGAAAAAATAGGGGAAGAATAATAATTTTAACCCCCCGTAGGGTGGATTAGCGCAGCGTAATCAACCATTACATCAATTATTGAATAACCATAGATTAGGTGCGTTACACTTCGTTAACGCACCCTACAAGAGCGGCGATCGCACTAAAATGATTAAGTCATCCATTCGGCAGCAACCAACCTTGAATTACTGCCTTCACAACCTTGAGATATTTGTTGTCCACGATAAATTCGTCAATGGCTGTTTTACTTCCTTCTTTTAGTGCAGCAATTACTCGTTGTTTTAGATCAGGCTTTGTTGCAATATTAACATAAGTTATTTTGTCAGCTTCAGTTGCAGTCGGATTTGTTTTTTCAAGCTGTTCCAGGAGTTTTTGAATTTCAGCAGCAGCTTCTGCGAGAGTTTTTTCGTTATCAGTTCTCTGATTAAAGGAATTGTCTATTCTCTGATTAAAGGAATTGTCTATTTCAGAATGACTGACAACCACAGGATTGATCTGCCCGAAATTGGGTCCATTGAAATTATTAGTCACTGCCACCTCCAGTGGTTCATCTCTCTTTATAATGGGTTCTAAAAGGAGCAATGCAGCCTCATAGGAATCAAGAGTCGCCTTTCTGGCCTGATCAGAGATCGCTTGCAAAACCCTTGCTCGATCTGCGGGATTCTGAATAGTAATCGCTCTTCGCATCTCTTGGAGCATCCCGTTCAACCCGTTCAAGGCCACAGTGACACAACTTGAAGCGGATCCGTACAGATCATCAGAAACAAAGGGACGCCCCCTTTCACAGGCGAGATACGCCTCCTTTAGGGGAACCATATCGTCCCCCCCAAATGAAGTCGCCCCCTGCATTTGGCGAACGATGCCATCACGAATGTATTCTCTCAAGGCCAAAAGAGAATCCCAAATCGATTGCGTATGACTTTTCATCAGCACTCCTTTCTTGTAGCCTAACTATTAATTATACCGCTCGACTTTTAGACAGAGTCCGAGAAGTCATGCGTCTCAAGCACTTTAGCTTGAAGACGGAAAAATTGCATTCGAGATTTGGCTCTTCGGTTTGTGTTATGCAATGAATGGAGGTTATAAGGGATGGAACCCTTATAGAGAAAGACATTTGGCGATTTTTGTCAATTGTTTTTGCTCTAGAGCGAACTAATCAATTAAGTCTCTTGCCAGATAAGGATTTAGTCGATTTATGCCCCCCTATCGAACCATACCAAGTAACGAAGAACCTGAAAACTCACATCTGCTCACTGATCACTGATTGCCTCCTATTGACACAAACGTTGATAAACTGTGGCTAAAGCTTGGACATCACCGACGTTACCCGGGAAAAGAACCACGGGTAAATTAGGAAAGAGGGGATGATCGGCTTCTGTGCGGACCATGGAGACACCGGGGAGAATCTGACCGAGTAAACGGGCCGATTGCAGGCTTAAACCCGTACTTAAGACATCATTGGAGGTAATTCCGCCTTTACTGATTAAAAAACTGATATCACTGGGTAAACCCTTAACAATGTCCATTAACAGGGTGGAGACGGCAACCCCAAAATCAAGGCGTTTCTGCACAGAGGCAAAGGTTAACTCTTGCCGACTGGTATAGATCACGGGGGTTTGTTTATTTTTGTGAATAAGCTTGACTTTTTCCAGAGCTTGTGCTAGGAGTTGATCTCGTTGCTCAGGACGATCGCGCAATGCCGTCACATCGATTTCGACTCCGACGGTGTTGGGTTGTTGAAGCAGTTTATCTAATTGTTGGCTAGTTTTTTTGACGTGGGAACCGACGATAATTGCCCCGGCTTCCCCCGTGGGCTTATACTTACCCATAGATTCGGGTGCGATCGGTTGAGTTCCTAAATTAGCCAAAGAAGTTAAAATACTGGCGGCACTACGGAATAAAAATTTTTTTCCCTCCCCTGCGGCGGTTAAAATATCTTCAGCAAAGCGATCGAGATCCGCTTGAGTTTCCCCATCTACCACCCCACATTGATTATTTTTGAGCTTTTGCAGTCGTTCTAAACTACCTTGACGGATATCTGCCAGTAAAAATCTCTCTACATCATCTGCTTTAATTTTACCTTGCGTTTTCTCCTCCACATAATCCGGCAGATAACTGTAGTGGTAGGCAAAAACCGAATCGCGAGCAAATTCCGTCTCGTGGACGGGAGTGGGAACGCCATCGATGATTAAATAGTGAATACTATCGCGAGTGATTCTCCCCCCCTCAAAAAAGGCTGGAATCAGGAAATGTGCATCAAAACCGCCCAATTCTTCGGCAATAACATCAGTTTCGATCGGATAATGCCCGCGCAGGGTAGAATCGGAACGACTAACCACCAAAAAATCCTCGATTCCCTCTTTAGTTAAGGCAGTTTTCAGGTTATGACAGACTTCTCTGGTGACAGACTCGGCTTTTTCGGGGGTTAAAGCGCGCGTATTGGTCAAAACAAAGAAAATTGGCGCATTATCTGCCAATCCCAAGCGGAGAGTATCTTCATCCCACCGCATCAATAACAGACAACTATGGACTGTTTGGGAACCTGTCGGGTCGTCATCTAAGACTATAATTTTAGGTCTATTATTGCTCATATATTTTTTATCAGGATGGGAGGGACGAAGGAACCAAGAGAATCTGGTTAATAGTTTATCGGGTTCTGGTTCCCCATTAAAGTCGTCCCCTCCCTAAGCAACCGCTATCAATCTTGATCACAATCTGTCCAATATAGGATAAGCTATACCATGATTCATACAGTGACGAAGTTGAGCGCGGGAGACTTCCCTTTGAATACGTTAATCCACCCCACTGCGGTTATCCATCCGTCGGCAAAACTTGATCCCAAGGTTAAAGTTGGTCCCTATGCTGTGATCGGGGCCAATGTGGAAATTGAAGCTGATACAATTATTGATGCCCATGTGGTCATTGAGGGTCCGACTAAAATTGGCAAGGGTAATCATATTTTTTCTGGGGCTGTTATTGGTAATGAACCACAGGATTTAAAGTATAAAGGGGGCGAAAGTAGCGTAGAAATTGGTGATTATAACCAAATTCGCGAGTTTGTCACGATTAATCGCGCCACGGATACGGGAGAAGTTACCCAAATTGGCAGTAATAATTTATTAATGGCCTATGTTCACGTTGCCCATAATTGTATTTTGCAAGATAACATTATTATCGCTAATAGTGTCGCCTTGGCTGGTCATGTCCAGATCGAATCAAAAGCAGTTATCGGGGGGGTTTTAGGAGTACATCAATTTGTTCATATTGGCAAAATGGCCATGTTAGGAGGAATGAGTCGTATTGATCGCGATGTTCCCCCTTTTACTTTAGTGGAAGGCAATCCCTGTCGGGTGCGAACTCTTAATTTAGTCGGTTTACAAAGAGCAGGTTTTACCGATGAAGATCTAGCTTTACTGAAAAAAGCTTTTCGGATTATCTATCGTTCTAATATAAATCTTCAGGAGGCTTTAGAACAAGTTTCTCTCTTAACCGATAACCCCCATGTTCAACATCTCTGTCAATTTTTACAATCCTCTACCACCGGAGAAAAACGCCGCGGTTTAATTCCGGGGAAATAATTTATTGATTGAGGAACAGTCTGTGGGGTGTGGGGTGTAGGGTGATGGGGAAGTGGGAAGAATAAATAAAAACAATCTCCAGCAATCCTATCTCCAGCAATCCTGTCTCCTGAATTCTTTTATTATCAAATAATTATCCAAATGCGTATATTTATTAGTACGGGTGAGGTATCGGGTGATTTACAGGCAGCCATGCTGATTGAATCCCTTTTTAAACTAGCTAAAACCCAGGCAATTGAGTTAGAAATTTTTGCCCTAGGTGGCGATCGCATGGAGTTAGCCGGAGCAAAAATGTTGGGTAAAACCACTCGACTGGCTGCCATGGGATTAATTGAATCTATCCCCTTTATTTGGCCAACTTTACAACTACAAAAACGAGCAAAAGAGTTTTTTAGAGATAATCCCCCTGATATCATTATTTTAATTGATTATGTGGGGGCAAATGTGGCAATCGGTCAGTCGGCTAAAAAAATTATTCCCGGTGTCCCAATTATTTATTATATTGCCCCACAGGTGTGGATTTGGTCAGAAGAAAATATCCCCTCAGCTAAACTCAGAGCCACAGCAGAAAAGTTATTTAATACGGAAAAATTAATCGCCGTCACTGATAAATTATTGGCAATTTTTCCCGCTGAAGCTCGTTTTTTTGAAACAAAAGGTTTACCGGTAACTTGGGTGGGACATCCTTTAGTTGATCGTATGGCTAATGCTCCCAATCGGCAAGAAATGCGGCAAAAATGGGCAATAAAACCCGAAGAAACGGTAATCGCTTTATTACCTGCTTCCCGTCAACAGGAGTTTAAATATCTCGTGCCGACGGTGTGTGCTGCTGCTAAAAAATTACAGGAAAAAATTCCCGATATTAAGTTTTTAATTCCCGTTCCCCTAGCTTTATACGAACCAAAAATGCGAGAATTAGTAGCGGAATATGGATTAAATGCGGTGATTATGGAACGAGATCAGACTTTAGAAGCGATTGCCGCAGCCGATCTGGCTGTGGCTAAGTCTGGTACAGTTAATCTCGAAATTGCTTTGTTAAATGTGCCGCAGGTGGTGGTTTACCGTTTAAGTGCAGTTACTGCTTGGATTGCCCGCAATATTATGAAGCTTTCTGTACCATTTGTCTCACCAGTAAATTTAGTTTTAATGCGAGAAATTGTTCCCGAATTATTACAAGAGGAAGCTAACCCAGAAAGAATTATGCAGGAATGTCTAGATTTATTATTAAATCAGCAACGTCGCCAAAAAATGTTAGATGAATACGCAGAAACTAAAGCCGGTTTAGGAACAGTAGGCAGTTGTGAGCGAGTGGCACAAGAGGTACTTAATTTTACGGATCAAGTTCCGAAAAACCAGAAAAAAGCGGGGTAATTTGCCACTACCCCACCAAATATTATCAAGGAATTACGATTACTTATAAGCGTCCATCCCCTCACAGGAACAAACCAGATTTCTGTCCCCGTAAGCATTATCAACCCGTCCCACTACCGGCCAGAATTTATAATCTTTTAGCCAAGAAAGCGGGTAAGCTGCCTGTTGACGGGAATAGGGACGACTCCAATCATCGGCAGTTAAAACCGCAGCTGTGTGGGGGGCATTTTTCAAAGGATTATCGTGGGGATCCATGCTACCATTAGCGATCGCTTGTACCTCTTGATAGATAGTTAACAAAGCTTCACAAAAACGGTCTAATTCGCCCAAAGATTCGCTTTCCGTGGGTTCCACCATCATTGTACCCGCCACGGGCCAAGAAACCGTCGGCGCGTGGAAACCGAAATCCATCAAGCGTTTTGCCACATCTTCCACCTCGATGCCGGCCTGTTTTTTCAGGGGACGTAAATCGATCACGCACTCGTGGGCAACCGTTCCCGCGCTACCCTTAAATAACACCGGATAGGCCGACTCCAGACGAAAAGCCAGATAATTAGCGTTCAAAATTGCCACTTCTGTCGCTTTTTTCAAGCCGGCTGCCCCCATCATAGCGATATACATCCAAGAAATCACCAAAATGCTGGCACTACCCCAAGGCGCGGCCGAAATTGCGCCAATTGAGTCCTGATGCTTACCGTTAGCGGTTTCTGGGGATAATTTCGCCAAAACTAGGGAAACATCGGGCAGAAAAGGCACTAAATGGGATTTTACTCCGATTGGTCCCATACCGGGGCCGCCACCACCGTGGGGAATACAGAAAGTTTTATGGAGATTCAAGTGACAGACATCAGCGCCAAAATCCGCCGGACGACATAAACCCACCTGAGCATTCATATTGGCGCCATCCATATACACTTGACCACCGTATTGATGAATCAAGGCGCAAATTTCGCTAATTCCCTGTTCAAAAACGCCGTGAGTGGAAGGATACGTCACCATCAAAGCCGCTAGATTATCCTGATGCTTCTGGGCCTTAGTTTTCAGGTCATCAATATCAATATTGCCCCGAGAATCGCAATTAACCGCCACTACTTTCATACCACACATAACGGCACTGGCAGGATTAGTCCCGTGAGCGGACTCAGGAATTAAGCAAATCTGACGATGACCTTGACCGCGACTTTCATGGTAGGCTCGGATCACCTGTAAACCAGCATATTCTCCCTGAGAACCTGCGTTCGGTTGTAGGGAAATGCCATCAAACCCGGTAATTTCCCCTAACCAAGTCTCTAACTGTTGAAAGAGCAGTTGATAGCCTTCTGCTTGGTCAATCGGAGCAAAAGGGTGTAATTTGCCGAATTCTGCCCAAGTTACTGGAATCATCTCCGCTACGGCATTGAGTTTCATCGTACAGGAACCGAGGGGAATCATGGAAGTATTTAAGGCTAGATCCTTTGTTTCCAGACGGTGCAGATATCTGAGTAATTCCGTTTCCGAGTGGTAACGATTGAACACCGGCTCGGTAAGATAGGCACTGGTACGGGTTAAATTAGCGGGTAATTCTAGACTAATTTTCTCGACTAATTCCGCCGTGGTAAAGGGTAATTCCTCGGTGGGGGCAAAAATTTGCCATAAATCCCACACATCCCTGAGACTGGTGGTTTCATCGAGACTAATTCCTAGATTATTCTCATCAAAATAACGCAGATTAATCTTATGGGTTTTTGCCTTGGCGAAGATATCCTTAACTCCCGTGGATACCGTAACTTTGAGCGTATCGAAGTACGGTTCTTTCCCCACTTGATAACCCAACTTTTTTAAACCATTTGCCAATAAAGCGGTTAATTTCTGCACTCTTTGGGCGATTTTCTTGATTCCTTCCGGTCCGTGATACACCGCGTACATGGAAGCAATCACCGCTAGTAACACCTGTGCGGTACAAATATTACTGGTGGCTTTATCCCGGCGGATATGTTGTTCGCGGGTTTGCAAAGCTAAACGCAGTGCGGGTTTACCCTGACTATCCTTCGATACCCCGACAATGCGCCCCGGAATACTGCGTTTATAGACATCTTTGGTGGCAAAATAGGCGGCATGGGGACCCCCATAACCCAAGGGAACCCCAAAGCGTTGACTGCTACCCACGGCAATATCAGCCCCCAATTCGCCGGGGGGAGTAAACAGGGCTAAACTGAGAATATCGGCGGCAACGGTGACTAAAGCCCCATTTTCCTGCGCTTTGGCGATAAATTCCCGATAATCATAAATTACGCCATCGGTGGCTGGATATTGTAATAATGCGCCAAAAATTGGCGTTTGGAAGTCAAAGAGACGATGATCCTCGATAATAATGTCAATACCTAAAGGAATCGCTCTGGTTTTAACAACTTCAATCGTTTGGGGATGGCAACTACTGGAGATAAAGAAAGCATTGGCTTTAGTTTTACATAGTCCATAACTCATGCTCATCGCTTCCGCGGCTGCTGTTCCTTCATCGAGGAGGGAAGCGTTAGCAATTTCTAGACCGGTTAAGCTAGTGATGAGAGTTTGGAAGTTTAAGAGAGCTTCTAAGCGTCCCTGGGCGATTTCCGCTTGATAGGGAGTATAGGCGGTGTACCAACCCGGATTTTCTAAGATGTTGCGGAGAATTACCGGTGGGGTGATACAGTCATGGTAGCCCAGGCCGATAAAGGAGCGAAATACCTGATTTTTCGAGGCAATAGCTTTTAATTGGGCAAGAGCGGCGTATTCACTCAAGGCAGGTGGTAAATTAAGGCTTTTTTGTAAACGAATTCCTGACGGGACAGTTTGAGCGATTAACTCCTCAACAGTAGCAACACCCAAAACCGCCAGCATTTTCTCGATTTCCGTCTCCGTCGGTCCAATATGACGGTTAACAAAGCTATCGGTACAGTCTAGCAGGTCTTGCAGGTCAGCAGGAGCGAATTCCTCAGTTTTCTCGGCCGTAATTGACCTATTTAGCATATTAATCTCGGTTTCAACAATTACAAAAGTGCTGCGTTTGATCGCTAGGGGTGATTTTAACGCAACTGGTAAAATTTGGCTCTCTTATTCTTTGTGTGATCAGTTTAACTTACTATAGAAGCGATCAATCTTCGTGTCCTCTGTGTCTGGAGTGGTTCCTCCCACTCCCTCGCCAGCAGGACTGTATCTTAGAATACATTTTACCCAGCAAACCTAAGATCGAAAGTATGCACAAAATTAACCCCACTACTGTTTCGTCACCAAAAACCAACCGGAATCCGTGGACTCGATCGCCTTTAATCCTTCTAAATCACTAGCTTCTTTGGTTTGACGATCGATAATTAGGTAAGGTTGCTTGTGACTTTGCCAATGATTGATTAATTCTTCAGTAGCAAGGGGAAAAACCCGACGACCACTATAAAAATTTAACGAGGGGCGCTCGTAGGCAAAAGCAATATAAACAGGGTGATCGGCCGGCACATATTTCTGCACTAAACTCGCCACCGGTTTGACAGAGAAATTCTCATTTAATTCCCAGATCCACAGGGGAGAATTGACAAAAATAAACAAAGAAACCAACATTCCCCAGAGTAAAACCACGCTGAATTGTTCCGAGCGCCGAGCTAACAAAATTGCCGTTGTCACCATGGTCAGGGACAGTGACAATAAGGTTAAAATAATTAAGGGATGGATAGGTTCGATAGCGGCAAAATTACCAGGGAAATAGGCTATTAAAGCTAATAAACCCGTCACAACGCCGATAATACCCAGAATAATTGACCAGATTGGATTATAGGTGCGATCGATGGGAAGATTAACCATCTGCGCCAAGGCATAACCGGCCGCTAAAGCCAAGGCCGGATAGATCGGCAGAATATACCAAGGCAATTTAGTCGCCATTACCGAAACCACCAACAGATAAACACCCGTCCAAACTAACAGTAACTTCGCCCAACTGTAGAGATATTCCTGACGAGCTAAACGTAAACCCCAAACCGAGAAAATTAACCAGGGCCAACTATATTTAATAATTTCTAGCAGATAATACCAAAACGGTCCGCGATGATTGTCCAGATCGTCACTAACTCGCTTTAACTGTTGAACAAAAAGGGAATCGAGAAACTCCCGCTCGTAGTGCCAAAATTGGGCGGCATACCAAGCAAAAGCGGGGGATGCTCCCAATAACCAACCCGACCAAAAATAGGCAGAAGTTAATAACCGGGGGGTATCCCAGAGCAGAAAAATAAAGCCGATACCCGCCAATAATAGCCCCATAATACCCTTAGTCAGACAAAGGAGGGCAAATCCTAACCCCGCCCCCACAGACCAGCGTAAATCGCGTCGTGAGCGCAGTAAACCAACAAACATCAGCATTTCAAAACACAATACCGCTCCATCCAACATGGCTAAACGGCCATGGCGCACCACCGGCAAAAGAGTTAAATAGATCAAGGCCGACAGTAAAGCTGGCAAACGAGCGGGAAAAATTTCTCGACCGAGAAGATAGAGAAGCGGCACCGATAAAGCTGTAAAAAAAGCGGGAATTAGTCTAGTATTGGCCTCATTGATGCCCCAAAAATGGTAGGTTAGACCAATTAAACTGTGAATCAACGGCGGTTTATTCAGGTAGGGATCACCCCAAAGACTAGGAAATAACCAGCGCAATTGTTCCAGGGGGGTTTGGCTAATTTCCTTGGCTACCTGAGCGATTGTTGCCTCATCCCAATCCCGCAAGGGTAAATTACCTAATCCCACTAGATAGATAATTAAGGCCGCTATTAATAATCCCAGTAAACACAGAAATTCTTTAAAATTTTCTCTCTGACGCAATTTATAACTAGAATATCCCCAAGTAAATTTTTGACGGTTCATAAGCTAGGTCAGTTATCAGTAAACAGTAATCAGTAATCAGTAATCAGTAAATAGTAATCAGTAAGGCTCTCCTAGACTGGTTATAGCAAATTAGTAGTTTCAATGAGCCTAATCCCTTAAATAGCCTAGAATCCAACCAAGCAAAAAGCTTTGATTATTTTGGTTCTTCGGTTTGTGTTATGCAATGGACGGGAGTTATAAGGGGTGAAACCCTTATATAGAAAGACATGGCTGCGATTTTTGCCAATTGTTTTCAATCTAGAACGAGCTAATCAATTAAGTCCCTTGCCAGATAAGGATTTAGCCGATTT
>NZ_JADBUZ010000014.1:0-3592 GCF_020245305.1 Microcystis sp. M20BS1
GTTCTCTAATTCTCAACAAGACTACAGTTAATCGCTCCTGAAAGAAAATTTTCTTAAAGCCTAGACTAAGATAAAATTATATCCAACCAGATGCAGTATAGGAGTTGACCCAATGTCTAACGAAACTGTTACTTATTCCCTGGATGTCGTCCTTAAAGAAATTAAAGACAGTATCAAGGAGGTTAGTCAGAAATTCGATAAGATTGATGAGCGGTTGACAAAAGTAGAAATAGGAATAGCCGATCTCAAAGGGGATATTAAAGTGTTAGACGGGAAAATTGAAGGCATCGACAATCGGCTCAGATCGGTAGAGGGAACCCAAAAAAATCAGGTCTGGACATTGATTATCCTTTTGGGAAGTGCCATTATTACGGCCGCTTGGAAAGTATTTTTTTCCAGTAATATCTGAGTTCTCCAATCCTCAACAAGACCACAGTTAACCCAACACAGTTGACCAGATTTTCTAATTGCTTATTTACCAATACAAAAACGGCTAAAAATGCGATCAAGTACCGATTCAGTCACTTCTTCGCCGGTAATTTCTCCTAAAGCTTGAATGGCAGTACGCAGATCGATCGACCAAAAATCAAAAGGCAAATTTTCGTCAATTGTGTTTTTGACCTGTTGCAAAGCAATTTTCGCCCTAGTTAAAGCGGCCGCCTGTCGTTGATTAATGGCTAAATCCAAATTAGCCGCCTGTATTTCTTGATTTTGGACAGCATTAATAATAGTTTTTTCTAAGTCTTCAATACCCTGATTTTGGGCGGCGGAAAGCTTGACAACTCGCTCAATTTCTGCTGGATAAATTACCGTTTCGGGATGAGCTAAATCAATTTTATTAATCACTAAAATTAATCGGCGATCGCTGACAGAGCGATAAATTTCCTCATCTTCCTCTGTCCATCCGGACTCTGCGGAGACGGTTAAGAGAACTAAATCAGCAGACCGGGCCGTTTGACGGGAACGTTCCACCCCAATTTGTTCAACTCGATCGCTGGCCGAGCGAATTCCTGCCGTATCGAGGACTTGTACGGGAATTCCCGCCACAACTAGCTGAGATTCGACGATATCGCGGGTAGTGCCGGGTAAATCGGTGACAATCGCTCGATCGCTCCGACTCCAAGCATTTAACAAACTGGATTTACCCACATTCGGCCGCCCCACGATCGCCACTTTCAGACCACTACGCAGCAATTCCCCGCGCTCGGCGGTGGCTAAAATTAAATTTACTTGACAAAAAACCTGTTCTATGCTATGGAGAACCGCCTCGCAATCCAAGGGCGGTAAATCCTCTTCAAAGTCAATACGGGCCTCAATTTCAGCCAAAATATCGAGACAGGTGGCCCGCAAATGGCGGATCGGTTGCGCGAGTTTCCCCTGCAACCCAGCGAGGGCAAATTGTGCCGCTTGGGGAGAACGCGCCCCAACGAGATCGACGACGCTTTCGGCTTGAGTTAGGTCAATTCTGCCGTTAAGAAAGGCACGCAGGCTAAATTCCCCCGCTTGTGCCAAACGCGCCCCATTTTCTAGACATAACTGTAACACCTGTTGTACGGGAATAATGCCGCCATGACAGTGAAATTCCACCACATCCTCGCGGGTGAAAGAGCGGGGCGCTAACATGAGCAACAGTAAAGCTTCATCGATAATTGCTTGACTTTGGGGATGCCGGATATAACCGTAGAGAAGACGATGACTTTCCCAGGGTTGACGATTGCGGGTATGGAAAAGCCGACGAGCGATCGCCACTGCCTGACTACCGGATAAACGGACAATACCGATACTACCCTGTTCCGGAACGATCGCCGTAGCGATGGCGGCGATCGTATCCCCTGTGTTTAACATCTCTTAATCACTCCTTGCTAAAATTGAAGTCAGGATCAATTTTGTCAGCATTTATCCCGAAAATATGCGCTCAAGGTCATTAAAAGCGAGAAAAAGCCGCAAATATTCAAGTAATCGCTTACTGCGATTTTTGCGCTATTGGTATATTCGCTTAATGCGATTACAAGGACATCCTAGGGAAATTGCCAGGGGTTTTGCCTTGGGAGTTTTTTCGGGATTTTTCCCGTGGATCGGCCTTCAAATCATCATCGCTATCTTTTTAGCTACCCTATTTCGTGCCAACAAAATTGCCGCTGCTGCTGGTACTTATATCAGCAATCCCGTGACCGATCTGCCGATTTTCCTGTTTAATTATAGATTGGGAGAGTTTATTCTTGGTCAAAGCGGGCGATCGAATGTGGGTGACATTTTTCAAACTAATCAAAGCTTCATCGAAAAGTTAGCTAGTTCTGGCGGCCAATTTCTTTTGACCCTGTTTTTTGGTTGCTTACTATCAGCGACGGTATTTGCTACTATAACCTATTTTGTTAGCTATCGCCTAGTTCATCAACGGTATCACCGGCGACAAACAAGGAGAAAACGCTGATAAATTGTAACCGTTCGGGGGGGACGAAATCTGGTAATCTAAGAGGCATCGATGAGAAGCACCTACGGTAATCCCACAATAAGTCTAAACTGTTATTTGATTGAATGAATACTATGATTGTGTTGTATTCAGCAAGTCTTCATCAATGATCAATTATAGTCCATCCCATAATCCCATCAATCACAGTTAAGACGATGGATGTGACTGTCGCATCATTTGTAAATTATTACGAATCATTTGTGTATTGAGATGCTCTTTACTTAATGTATTGACATACAATACTTTTGTCATTTAATCAGTAGGAAGCAGGTCTGAAATTATATTTAAAAAATCTCTCACTTTTGCAATAAAAGGAAGAACTTGTAATTCATCAAAATCTGCAAAGTCTGTATAATCTGCTTCGAGACGGTATTCAAATAATTCGTTATAAACTGCACCAAAGTCTTTTGAAATAATTTCGCTACGGATGTAGTTTTTGTTGAAGAGACTACGGACACCTGTATGTTTTGGAGATGAGAGATTATCATAAGCAAGTAAAGCCGTAACAGCATAAAAGCAACTATAGTACAGACGATTGATACAACTATTCCATCTTGCACCATCAGCAAGAGAACAAGCATCTTGATAAGCTTCCTCTGCACGATTTAAACGATACCTAATTAGTTGATCGTGAGGGGAATTTTTACTCATAGCATAATAGCTTCTTTGTTAACTGATTGCCAGAAAGGAGTAGTTTGTAATAAGGGATGTTCCCATTGATTTTTGCTGCGAACAATGGTACAAATAACTTCTTCTGTTTCCCATTCGATTTCATAAATTTGACGACGGATTTGAGATGTGCGAGTAGGGTTAGTGATCCCATCAACTAATACTAATATATCCCAATCAGAGTCTGGTTGAGCATCGTTTCGCGCCCGTGAACCATAAAGAAATATTTGCGCTTGTGGTTCGATCGCTTGTACTGCTTGTTTAATTTTATTGAGTAATAGTTGTTTGTCCATGATTTTTTATTACCTTTTTGTACTGCAAAACAATATTAACAATATAGTCCATCCCATAATCCCATAATAAGTCTAAACTATGATTGAAATGATTGAATGAATACTATGATTGTGTTGTATTCAGCAAGTCTTCATCAATGATCAATTATAGTCCATCCCA
>NZ_JADBUZ010000140.1:0-11013 GCF_020245305.1 Microcystis sp. M20BS1
AGTAAAAATATTTTGGCCGCAGGGCTTGCGGTGTCAGTCTGTAGAGCGACCATAAGACCAGAACAGAGTAAATCTGTTAAGGCAGGTGCGAAAAATCCTTCGGGAAAGAAGCAGAAACCCAAATCGTGAGGTTTGGGAATCGCCGTCCGTTTTACGGCGGTGAGGATGTCAAACTGTTGATTGAACTCTTGTCCAGAGTTACTACGGCCTAGTGTACCCCACATACGAAATAAATCCAACAAACGCAACAAACGAAAAATATGTTTTTGTCACAACTTGCTCACCAGTTCGGAATCAAGTGTGATGGCGAAGGCACTGGGTAGCAGTACGCTGATCTTGTCGGTTGGGTTGGTGGCTGTTACCCAACACCCTCAAAACCAAGATTAAATGCAGTAGGATAGACGTTGGATAGATTTTCTAGATGGCGTTGTCAAATTGAAAGATGCTCCGAATCAGCACCGGAAATGAAATTACTTTGATAACAAGGATTGCATTGCATCTTTCCTATTCTGATCTGACAACGCCCACTTTCTTATATTTTAAACAGCATTTAGTATCGTATCTTGATTCAGCAGGGACGAAAATCTTTTCAGGACTCGTAGCGTCGATAAAGCCGCTGCACCTTGTCATAAAAACGCTTGCGGACTTTTTCTGGGGAGATCAACAAGCAATCTTCCCCGTAGGGGAGAATCTCGCGGAAAAACCAGAAGCTACTCGTTATCTGTCGGGTGATCTGCCGGATGGGGGGATCGTTCGAGATCAATTCGTCGGCGATATCGATAGCGGTTTTAGTCCGGTACGATCGAGCTAATCCATCGAACAGGTGAAACTCGGCCGACACACTATCAAGCTGATTGCGCCATTTGCCCCTAGGGATCGGGGTAATTAAGGAATCGTTGGGGATTCGATCGATCCTTAAACTCCAATTATGGTGTAGTTCGGAAATATCTTGATTTCCCTCGGTTTCCTCGCACCAACAATCGAGATATAAGCGATCCTCGTGACGATTGATAGCGGCATGGTAAAGATGGAATTCCCAGATTCGATCGCCGGCATCCTGATAGGATAACTGAAACGGTTGTTGTCGGAGAATGGAGCGATCGAGTTCCAGTCGCCATGGTGGGGGAGGATTATCGAGGTGGCGTTCTAGTTCTTTGCGTAAGGGGTCTGACAGTTCGCTCCGTTCTAATAGTAGTTTAGTTAGTTCTAGGGCGATGGGGATTTGTCCAGCATCGATGAGAAAATCGATCGCCTGTTGGAGCATCTGCAAGCGATCGGGCTTCCAGTCGTGATTAGGGGCGATTTTAAGTTTATTACGGGCAATTTCTTTGATTAACTTCGATATATTCGGTTTATCTCCCCAAAATAGCCCGAATTCACTGGCAAGGATTTCTAGGGCCTGTTTTTCTTTTTCACTGACCGATAAAGTGATTGATTGTCCTATCCGGCTCATAGTTTATAAATATACGGACACTTTTTCTGTTAAGGTACTTGTCCATCCCTATTATCGTGGTTATTATGGAAGATAGCAAGGAGTTACGGACAGAAATTCATGGTAAATTATCAAGTAACGCTCAGGCCAGTCTATTCCTGTCCCGCAGACGAGATCCCGGACGGGATCAAGGTTCCGCAAGGATGGCGGTTATCGTGGCATCAGGTGGAGACGTGGAAAGCACTCAACGATCCCGATATCGATGTGATTTTCAATACGGCCATGACGGGGGACGGGAAAAGTCTAGCGGCCTACCTGCGAACTTTGCAAGGATATTTCCCGATTATGGGACTCTACCCAACCAACGAACTAGCGCGGGATCAGCGGGGTCAGATCGAGGCATATATTCAACGATTTCAACCAACGGATCAACCCCGGGTCAATCTTTTAACCGGGCCCGAGTTGGAATTGTACGCCGAACGGGATGGGAAAACGAAAGCGATCGCTCTAGAGACTCGATCGAAACAGTCGGAAATTCTCTTAACTAACCCCGATATTTTCCATTATCTGCATCGGGGGGCCTATTTAACCCCCTACGATAACCCCGATCAGCTATGGAACCGGATCGATAAACATTTCGCTCTCTTCCTATTCGATGAATTTCACGTTTTCGGCACGCCACAGGTCGCCAGTATTATCAATACCATGCTTCTAATCCGACGGGCCAATCGTGGGAAACGATACCTGTTTTTGTCCGCAACTCCCGACGAGAGTTTACTAAAACGATTGGATAAAGCGGGGTTTCGCTATCGATCGATCGACCCGGTAAGAGAAGGAAAATACCGGTTTCCCGATACCCCAGAAGAGGCCAATTCCCTCGCTCAACAGGGATGGCGACAAGTAACCTCGGAAATCGAGCTATCTTTTATTCCCTTACCGTCGAGTTTTCAAACTTCGGAAAATTGGTTGAAGGAAAATAAAGAGCGAATTTTAGACTATTTTAAGCGATACCCCGGCAGCAAGGGCGCGATTATTCTCAATTCGATCGCTTCGGTTAAACGGCTGCTGCCGATTTTCCGAGAATTATTGGCGACTATCGGTTTAACAGTGGGGGAAAATACGGGTCTTTCGGGAACGCGGGAGAAGTTGGCATCGTTAAATCGTGATCTGGTGATCGGAACGAGTACCATCGATGTGGGGGTGGACTTCAAGATTAATTTCCTCATTTTCGAGTCGTCGGATGCGGGAAATTTTATTCAACGTTTCGGCCGTTTAGGCCGTCACAGCGGCTACGATCGAAAGGGAACAGCGGTAAAATTTGCTAACTTCACAGCGATCGCTCTGGTTCCAAAATTTTTCCTAGAACGGTTATTCGAGAAGAAAGACGCACCGTTACAAGTCGGGGAACGGTATGACCGAATTCAGCTACAGGAGGCCATCAAGAGTAATTACCGTCATATCAATAATTTCGAGGGTTATTACCAACGTTGGGGAGCGGTACAATCATTTCAACTCTGGTGGAATTTAGGGAGTCCGAAGATCAAATCCCAATACGGGGAAAGTCGCCAGAAGTTTCAACAGGAATGCGAGGAGGTTTTCGATACCAGTTTAAAACGGGTCGCCGGTCGGGTGAAAGGATGGGCCGACGAATGGAAGGAGTTATCGGGGAAAAGCGGTAATCCGATTTTCGAGGATGCGTCTAGTTTTCGCGGGTCAAGTCCGTTACTATGCGGGTTATACGATTCGACGGAACCAGAGGAATGCGATCGCTTTAAAACCTACGATTTACCCAGTATTCTCGGTAATCTAGAGGTGGAGGTGTGGAGAAAAGGCGAGTTTAAGCGCCAGATCGAGGCCACGAAAACACCGATCGCGCGCAGACGTTTCGATTATTGTCTTGCGTTTCTGAATTTAAAGGGATATCGAGAGGAACGGTTAAACTGGCGCTTTACCTACGACGGCGATTTAGGCGAGATCGCCTCCGCGTGGAAAGTGCAGGTTTTGACGGGAATCGGTGTTTGGCAACCGGATAATCCTTGGCTCGATCGAATTAGTCGGGAGTTACGGGATCTGGCTCTGGTTAGCTTCGTTTTTGCCTATCCCGTCGCTGCAGTTCGCCAACGCTTACAATTACCGATGCACTTCGGTATTTATCCGATTAGTGACGAGAGTAGTATTCATTTTCCCCTGTCACCCTATTCTATAGCGATCGGTCAATCGGCTTTGTTGTTGGATACTCTCGCTCATCGGTTCAAAGGTAAAGGGGGTGAGGTGTGGATCTGTTGATGCCGTTTGAGGCTACCAAGAGATGAGGGAGTCAAAGTGTACGGACACTTTTTCTGGGATTTAGTTGCTCTTTGCTTCCTCCGCGTTTGATAATAGACATAGACAGACGCTAGGGACATCGATCGATATATCCATCGGATTCTTGCCAATTTTTTGATGGGAGCTAAATATGAATAGGCTAGTAGAAAAAATTACGGCTATTGTCGAAAAACTACCGAATTTAAAACTATTAATTCTCTTCGGTTCTAGAGCGCGTGGAGAGCATAAACCTGATAGCGATTGGGATTTCGCTGTTTTATACGAGGAAAGAAGTGATCAAAAGGATATTTCGAGTCTATTGAAAATTTATACACTACTCGAACAAGCTTTAGAGATTCCCGAGGACAAAATTGATGTGATTGATTTAAAAGAATGTTCGCCGATCCTTGCTCATTATGTCGCGCGGGATGGTCAACTTCTATACGAACGGGAAACGGGACTATTCGAGGGATTTAAAGAAAAATTTCTCATGAATCCTGAAGAATCGAAAGCGTTATACCGTCAATTACGGAATAATCTAGAGATTTCTCTACGAGAAAAAGGAGTGTAAATGCTATTCAACCTCTGATTGCGATAGACGAATTAAACCTCATGAATCAATACCTCGCCGAACTTAGCGAGTACGGTTCGATCACTTTAATTGAGAGAAAAAATTGATCCTGATATCATTCATTCCTCGATCGCTAATATTTTACGAGATTATCCCCGCTACCAACGCTCGATCGTTCAATATCTAGATTCTTTGGAGGCAGAAAATGGTTAGAAATACGAAAGAATTGAAAATTATCAATACAGTCAATAGAATAACTACGACTGTGGAAAAACTACCGAATTTAAAACTATTAATTCTCTTCGGTTCTAGAGCGCGCAGAGAGCATAAACCTGATAGCGATTGGGATTTGGCAATTTCATACGATGAAGCAAACAGACAAACACATATTAAGGAAATCAGTAATGATTACTTAACTTCTCTCTCTATCTTGAGTGAATTGTTTGAGATAAACCGTGATTTGATCGATCTAATTGAACTCGATCGCTGTTCTCCATTAATGAAGTATCAAGTCGCACGAGATGGAAAACTTATCTATGAAAAAAATACGGGAGACTTTTTAAAATTTCGTGTACGCGCTTGGAAAGAGTACGCCGATACCGCTAAATTCCGAAAGATTCAAAAAGACAGTATCGATCTTTGGCTCAAACAATGGGGAGTTTAAACGATGGAAAGGGAGATAGTCACCGTTAGAATTCGTTTGATGATCAAATATCTTAATCGATTACGGGGGTTCGAGAGCGTTACTCTATCAGAGTATTTGGACAATTTTGACTATCAACTTATGGTTGAGAGATTGATAGAATTGTTGGTAGAGTCATCTTCCGATATTAATAGCTATCTTCTTTTACAATTACATAACGTAACTCCCGCTACCTATTACGATTCTTTTATAGAAGCTGGTAAAAATGGTTTAACTACCAGAGAACTAGCCGGGGAGTTGGCGAAATCATCAGGAATGCGAAATCGTTTAGTGCATCAATACGAGGCGATCGATAATGAACTTGTTTTTAAGGCGATTCCGATCGCTTTATCTCAATTTCCGCTTTATCTCAAACAAATTACCGACTATTTAGACTCTCTAGAGGTGAAAGATGCCTAAAAAACAAAAAAAATTAGAGGAAACGGGACAGTTAAATCTATTCGATAACACTACAGAAATTGACGATGAAGATCTGGATTTTGAGTTCGAGGATATTGATTTAGAATCTCTTTCTGGCGAAGATTTAGGAATTAGCGAATCGGTAAGCGATCGCCGAGTCGAAACTGTTCGCCAACTGCTAACCCTAAAACTCCTACGGGAGGCGATTCGAGCCGAAAACCCCGACGATCGAGTTATGGCAGATTTTGCCGAAATGGTATTACCCAATTTACTCCGATTAGCGATCGGATCAACAGCTAAAGGAGGAAATTTTATTGAGGCAGTTGATCGCGGTCGTGAATTGAGAAACAAACCTAAAGCTAAACGGGATAACGCTGGTGATCAATCTCTAAATACTCATTTACTTAATGGGTTATTTCCTGCCAATCTCATCGAGAAACGCTTACAAAAGCTTAATACTACGGTGCGGCGGATAATTAAAGAGTTCGAAAGAAGATTGGCCATAGCAGGATTTCTTGTTCATGATTTCGAGAAATTCTCTTACGATCGCTTCCCGTCCATGTCAGAGAGATATATACAAATTCAGCGAGATTTCATTCAAGATCCGTTTAAAAATCAAGACCCTCGTAAATTATCTAGGGAAGAACATCGGGAGATTCTACAGGTACTAATTCCCGAATTGGGATTAGATCGTTTCTTATTTCCAGATAATCCCGAACGATGGTTAGAATATCTCGATGATCTACTGTATATTGCCAAAAACACCCAACGCCGTAATGACACCGACCTTAACACTTCTGAGGATGGGTTAAATGTTCGTTTAAACGATCGCGTTATAGAGAGTCTATGCGATCTTGCCTGTCTAGCCGATCGCCTCGCATCCATTATTAAACACCCCCACGATGCGGAAAAAGCCTCGTTACAAGATCTTTTATACAGCCTCAGCTATGGGGAACTAAAATTCACTTACCACAGCATCGCCGAAAACCGCGGGGTACTGACGAACGTACTTAATAACGCGGTGATGGAAGCACATCAAGAACTAGACTATCAGCCTTTACTTTACTTGCCTACGGGAGTTGTCTATATCGCCCCCAAAAACGCGCCAGAAGTGTCCCTAGAAACCTTACCGAATCGAGTGGTGGACACGATTAAATCCCTCTGTAGCGGTGAATTACAGCGTAAACAAACGGGATTCGGCAGAGATGGCAAGGGGATGAAATACGCAGATTACTACAGCCAATTTTTCGACGATGCTGGGTTAATGCGCGCTGCCCTCAACGCCACCCTTCGCATCCTCGGTGATAATAAAGCGTCCGTGGCCCGAAGTCGCGGCGAAAACCTGATTAAATTTCAACAACAGGGCGTTTTACCGACGGATTACGATTTTCATTGTGAAGATGATATCCGCATCGATCGCCTAGCGGAATTCGGGGACGTGGTGACGCGGAAAATCTGGGGCGATCGCCTAGAAAAAATCGAACAGGCGCGAAAATTGCAGAAAAACTTACCCGCACCGCCGGATTTAGATTTAATTAGCGAGATCGCACATTATTGGAATCTAGAAAATTATCTGCCACAAATTCGAGCGATCAAGCGTATTAATGAATCGTTAAAAGAACTCAAACTGAAAGGCAATACGGGAGGGGTTCCCTACGAATGGTATTATCTAGCGGCGCGATACCTGAAACAGCATCCCGGAATCGAGGATATTAGACCGGTTGCAGAAGATTTAATCGCTTTTCTCGCCGCAAAAATCGCCGCCATAGTTGCGGGATATAACTTACCCGATGGTTGGGAGGATTTGCGAGAGTGGGTTAATCAAGTGGTGCAGTTACCCGGTCGGGAATTGGCCCACTCGATCAAAACCTTCCAGAAAGAATTAAACCACTACAACGCCGCTAAAAAACAAGGTCGCGGCCGTCAACTTCTCTGTTCGATCTCCCATTCTCCCTATAGTGTCAGCGAACAGATGGAATCGGCGGTTCTTTTTACTCCCCAAGTCTATACTAATAAACAAATGCTGGCAGGCTCGAACGCCAAACGAAACATTTCCAGTATCGCGGGAACGGAAATGATGTTGCGTCAGATTCTTATGAATCAAACCCAAGCGGTAGGAAAACGTTTCGAGGACGGCAAATATCGCTATCTGTACTTTTACCCGACCTATTATTTTACTCCCGAAACCAATAGTTTTTTACAAAAAGCCTACGCTAACATCGCTCAAACTCGTTTTGATAGCTCGATAAAGTTGCACTTTGTCGATAAGAATCTAGTCGCTAACTTCGATCGAACCCGTTATCAGAGTGTCGATAGTTTCCTGATCGATGAAAAATTAAGGCAGAAAAAGGAAACAATTAACGAGGAGGAAGATGGCAAAAAAGACCGCACTTTTAAACTATCCTATCCCGAAGATAAACCCCTAACCTTTTATTTTATGGCCCTACCTCCGGGCCGCGATCCCACCGATACGGAATCCTGGGTTATGCCGGCATGGTTAGGATTAGCTTTCCCGATGATTCTAGATGTCAAAACGGTGGTTTCTGAGTCTCCTATTCCTCCCTATCGCGACGGTGCGGAATTTGAAGAGACGGTATTTCTCGACAGTGCGCCCCAAGCGATCCGGTCTTTAACTCGACGCGATCGATTCCGTCTCGATCGAGTCTTGAACCCATGGCAAGATAATGACGGAAAAAAATATCCTGCCCCTCTAAATACCCTAACCGCAGCCTATTCTATTCATTTGGACGTGAACTCGAAGCAGGGTAAGACGGGTTATGATCCCAATTGGGGCAAATTAACGGAACTCGCTATCAATTTAGAAACCAGTCCTCTCTATGTTTTTCATTACCTTAAACAGTGGAAACGGGGCAAAGATGCCGATATACCGAGCGCTAATCGAATCGCTCTGTATCTCTACGATTTTTATCCTTGTTTCGATCCCTATGTACAAGCCAACCGAACCAATTTAACTATCGATATGACAGCAGAATCGCCCTTAAATCACCCGAAAAACTTAACCGAATTGTATCGTCAATTCTATCGAGCTAATAAACGATATAATCCGAAAGCGAACGCAGTTTTAAAACCGATCGATGTGGCCGCCGATACGATTCTCAAAGGAGGAATGTATCAGGGAGAAGCCCTAGTTTCTGTAGTAGCGGCGGAAGTGGCCAGCTTAATGAATCGGGTTCATGCTTCTACAGCAGAAGGTCGCTGGATTCTATCCGATCGAGAACAGGAAAGACAGAAAATATTGTCTTTTGCTCGTTATTTTGTGATCGATGTGTTCGAGGGTTCTTTTAAGGGCGATCGAGCGCGTCTAGCCGGCAGACAATTAAACCTTATTCGCGATACCTGCGAATTTCTTTACCGTCTCGAACAGGACAGAGAAAATCAAGAGTTAAAAGTCCAGGGTCAAACTGTGGATGAAGATTCTGAAAACAATAATTAATTCAAGGAGTACCTACCATGTCTTTACTGAAAACCCTCAATTCTAAATTCTTTCATAGCGAGATTCCCTACAAACCGATGGGAAAATACGTTCACTTTTTGACGATTCGAGTCACAGAATCTTATCCTTTATTTCAAACAGATGGAGAGCTAAATAAAGCTCGTGTTCGTGCGGGAATTGATAGCAAAAAAACGATTAGTCGTTTATCGATGTTTAAACGAAAACAGTCAACTCCAGAACGTTTAGTCGGACGAGAATTACTCCGTAAATACAACATTGTAACTGCCGAAGAATGTGAGTACAATGTAAAATTTGCCATGAATAACGCCGACTGTATTATTTATGGTTTTGCCATCGGTGATTCGGGTTCAGAAAAATCGAAAGTAGTAGTAGATACGGCTTTTTCGATCACACCCTTTGATGAATCCCATGAAAGTTTTACTTTAAACGCTCCCTACGAGAACGGTACCATGGCATCAAAGGGAGAAAATAACACAAAAGTAGGAGAAGTGACTAGCAGGATTAGCCAGCAGGATCACATCCGTCCGCAGGTGTTTTTCCCTAGTATTGTCACTTTAAAAGATCCGACAGAAGCGAGTTTTCTCTATGTTTTTAATAATATCCTGCGTACCCGTCACTACGGCGCACAAACCACCCGGACGGGACGGGTAAGAAATGAGCTTATCGGTGTTATTTTTGCTGATGGGGAAATTGTTAGTAATTTGCGCTGGACACAGGCAATATATGATCGCCTTCCCGATGAGGTATTACAATCGATCGATCCCTTAGATGAGGATTTAGTTATGGAAAAAGCCACCGAAGCAATACAAGCATTAATGGCGGAAGAATTTATCGTTCATACCGATTTTATCGGGGAAAATTTTCAACCTTTATTAACTGAGGTGAAAACTCTCACGGGTACGGAAGCAGGAATTTTATCGGTTCTAGATCAAGCAAATAAGGAGTCAAAAAAATACTTTAAACAATATATCGAGAAAAAGAAAGCCGAGAAAAAATAGCTAATTTCGTCGGGTGGGTGTCGCCCACCCTATCATTATGGTACATATTTATTCCTGTCAATTAGAACTGCACGATAGTCTTTATTACGCAACCCGTGAAATCGGCAGACTCTACGAAAGCGAACCCGTAATTCATAATTACGCGCTCTGTTATGCTTTGGGATTGGTAAATAGCGATAGTTATCGTTACTTCTGTTCCGAACAGATTCCACAGTACCAAGAACATTTAAATCCTCTTAACGAAGAGAAAATTTATGTCACTCCCGCACGGGCGATCGCTCATACGGCGGTTCTCAATACTTGGAAATATGCCAATAATAACTATCATGTGGAGATGGAAAAAACCCAGAAAAATATTCCCAGTTTTGGCAGGGCAAAAGAAATCGCTCCCGAAAGTGTTTTTGAATGTTTTATTATTTCCCATCACCCCCTACAACTTCCTAAATGGATTCGTTTGGGAAAATGGATGAGTAAAGCGGAAGTAAAACTGACAGAACTTTCCCTATCAAAACAAAAAGAGGATTTATTTATTTATCCCTATCCTTTAAATCCTCTCGATGTTATGTTTACCCATCAGGTGATTGGCTACGATGTGATTAATATGCCTCCCGTTAGTTTGATTCGTAATGTGAGAATGCGCGGGGAATATTACCAAATAAGCGATCGCCCCGATCTCAAAATTCCCGCTCGATTGTCCTATCGCTTCGGTTGAAAATTGACCATGACTCTTATCTCTTCTAAACCCCTCACTTTACCGGAATTTTTCTCACTAACCGCTCCCGAGGGCGATATTACCTATGAATTAGTCGATGGAGAAGCTATCCCAAAAATGTCACCGAAATTCTTTCATTCTCGTTTAACTCTGGCTTTATCTTCTATACTCGATCGCTGGAATCAAGGACGGGGAGAAGTGGGAATCGAATGGGCAATTATTCTAAGCAAAAACGATCGAGATTGGTGTCCCGTTCCCGATCTTCTCTACATTTCCCTGGAAAGGTTAGGAGATATTCCCCTCACCGATGAAGCTTGTCCCGTTCCCCCGGAATTAGTCATCGAAATTATCTCTCCGGAACAATCCTTCAGCAGCCTGAGCGAAAAAGCCGTGGACTACCTAAAAGCGGGAGTCAGTCG